>CANQLK010000126.1 GCA_947624665.1 Candidatus Gastranaerophilales bacterium | reverse complement strand
AACAAATTTTCAAGAGGCAATAATAATTTATTGCCTCTTTTTTAGGAGTAATTATGCTGATACAACGAAATGAAATTGAAAATTTGGTTAAAAAACTAAAATCCGAAGGAAAAACAATAGTAACCACAAACGGCTGCTTTGATATCCTGCATGTCGGGCATGTAAAGTATCTTGAAAAAGCAAAGAGTTTTGGAGATGTATTAATAGTAGCATTAAACTCCGATAAATCGGTAAAAAGAATAAAAGGAAACGACAGACCCGTAAATAACGAAAATGACAGAGCCGAAGTATTAAGCGCACTCAGAAGTGTTGATTATGTTGTTATATTTGATGAAAATTCACCGATTGACTTGATTTTGCAAATAAAACCCGACGTTCATACAAAAGGTGCGGATTATACGGTTGAAACCTTACCCGAAGCAAAGCAAATAATAAGTGCAGGCACTAAAATAGAATTCATCGATTTTGTTGAAGGAAAATCAACTACTTCTATCATTGAAAAAATGAAAAATCCCCAAAAGTAAAAAATTATTTGAACGGCAACAGAAAAAATTGTAATTTTAACTCCCTCGTATTAGAATAGTAAAATAAAAGAAGGAAAATAATATGAGGGATGTAGATAGTATCAAAGAATATACGCTGGAAGAAATATCAGAGATAGTAGGCGGGATATTAACAAAAGTTCAGGACGTAAAGATATCAAGATTAGGCCCGCCAATGTTGGCAGATGAGAATACATTGGCGCTTGCTTTAAATGAAGATGAAATAGAAAATTTATCTAAAACAAAAGCAAAAGCGGCATTGGTGCCGATAGGAGTTTCATCGGAAATTATTTCAACAATAGAAGCGGAACGTCCGAGATTAGCTATGATGAAATTACTCCATTTATTTTATATACCACCCGAATCAACGGCAGGTATTCATCCGAGTGCAGTTATTCACCCGAGTGCGAAAATCGGCGAAAATGTTTCAATAGGGCCTAATGTCGTAATTTCAAGGAATGTATCAATAGGAAAAAATTCAAAAATACTTGCAAATACATATCTAGGACGTTCGGTGCAAATCGGAGAAAATTGTTTGTTCCACCCCGGGTGCAACATAGGTGATAATGCAATAATCGGAAATAGGGTTATTCTCCAGCACGGAGTTAGTATAGGCGCAGACGGTTTCAGTTTTGTTACAGAAAATCCCAATAATGTTGAAAATGCAAGACAGGAAGGCAATGTAAAAGAAGATAATACAGACCAAAAAATCTACAAAATACCGTCATTAGGTTCGGTTGTGATAGGTGATGATGTTGAAATAGGCGCTAATACCTGTATTGACAAAGGTACAATCGAGAATACCGTAATCGGAGAGCAAACAAAGATAGATAACCTCGTACAGATAGGACATAACTGCAAAATCGGTAAAGGCTGTATGATAGTATCTCAAGTGGGAATTGCAGGAAGCTGTAAGATAGGCGACAGAGTTGTTATTGCAGGTCAGGTCGGTATGGCAGATCATATCGAAATCGGAAGCGACTCGATAATAATGGCAAAAGCAGGTATTACAAGAAGCTTCCCCGAAAAAACAATACTTATCGGAGCTCCCGCTATGCCCAGAAAAGACTTCTTAAAACACATGAAAACAATGAAAAAGGCTGAAGACCTTGTTAATAAATTTAAAGACTATGAACATTTGCTAAAGGATTAAAAATGGCTACTATTAACAGGGAATTTACAATAAAATCCACGGCATTAATGACGGGCATGCAATCTGAAGCAAGGGTTTGTCCGTCAGAAAAGAACGGCATAAGATTTCATTTTAACGGTAAAAGTGTTGAAGCGGATATAAATAATATAGTTTCAACCGAACATTGCACCGTTATCGGAAATAATGACATAAAAATAATGCTGATAGAGCACTTTATGGCGGCTTGCGCAGTATGTAAAATAAATTCATTGGATGTTTATTTGACTCACTATGAACTGCCGATAAACGGAGGCGGTTCAAAAGAATGGGTGCAGGCATTTAAAAATTCAGGGATTATAGCTCCCGATAACAGAATTTGTACGGTAAAAGAACCTGTTTATTATTTAAACGGAAAAACTCATTTGATTGTTTTGCCCTCTGATAATCTTAATGTCACTTACGGAGTAAATTTTAACCATAAAGATTTGAAAAACAGATGGGTAAGTCTTGATATAAATAAAATGGATGAAATTATTGAAGCAAGGACTTTCGGATATTTAAAAGAGCTTGAAAATCTTCAAAAAGCAGGATATGCAAGAGGTGCAAGTCTTGAAAATACACTCGGTTTAACGGATGATGGTTATACTTCGGAATTAAAATCGGAATTTGAACCGATTAAACATAAAATTCTTGATTTAATCGGAGATTTTTATTTGGCAGGATGTAATATCTTGAATTTTAAAGGCGAGATTATTGTAAAAGAAGCAGGACATACAGTCCATACAATAGCTGCAAAAATGTTAAAAGATAAACTTAAAATGGAGGCATAATGACAGAAACAGAAGAAAAAACATTATCATTCAATGTTGTGGAAATAATGGACATGATACCTCACAGATACCCGTTCGTACTGGTAGACAGGGTAACAGAGTGTGTACCGGGGAAATATTGCAAAGGGTATAAGAACCTAACAATGAATGAACAGTTTTTCCAGGGGCATTTTCCGGGTAATCCTGTATTTCCGGGGGTATTGCAGCTTGAAGCGATGGCACAAATGTCAGCAAGTGTTCTAATGCCGCTTGAGCAGTATAAGGATAAATTATTTTTATATGCAGGTATAGATGGAGTGAGATTTAGAAAACAAGTAAAACCCGGTGACAGATTTGATATGGAATCCGAGCTTGTAAAAATTAAAGGGCCGATAGCTAAAGCTCATGCAAGAGGATTTGTTGACGGACAATTAGCCGTTGAAGCTGATCTTATGTTTTCTATTGTAGGTAATAAATAATCGGAGAAATAAAATGACAATTCATAATACAGCAATAATATCAAAAACAGCAATTATACCTGAAAGCTGTGAAATAGGGCCGAATGTTATAATCGGAGAAGATGTCGTTCTTGGCGAAAATGTAAAAATAATTGCAAATGCCTATTTGGAATATTGTGAAATAGGTGAAGGAACAATCATATACCCGTTTGCAAGTTTGGGAACGGCACCTCAGGATTTAAGCTACAAAGGACAAAAGACAAAAGCAATAATCGGTAAAAACTGCATAATAAAAGAATACGTAACGATTAACCGTGCGGCAGGAGAGGATGGAGCAGTTACAAGAGTAGGCGACAGATGTTTATTCATGGCATCAAGCCATGTTGCACATAACTGCGTGGTTGAAGATGAAGCTATTTTTGCAAACTTAGCAACAATAGGCGGACATTGTCAAGTAGGAAAAGGAGCGTTCCTTGGCGGAATGAGCGTATATCATCAAAATGTCAGAATAGGTGAATATGCAATTATATCAGGATTTTCGGCCTCAAGAATGGATATACCTCCATTTTGTAAGGCAGACGGACGACCTGCAATTCTTCACGGGCCTAATACAATCGGTCTTAAGAGAAGAGGATTTTCTCCCGAGGAAAGAAAAAATCTGCGTGAAGCTTTCAAATTAATTCAATCAAGAACTCATCTTCTTTCGGATACGGTTAAAATTCTTGAAGAACAGTATAAAGATGATAAAAATGTTATGAGGTTAGCGGAATTTATAAAAACTTCAAAACGTGGTATATATCTTTCAAGAAACAATCAGCTTGAAGATGTAGAAATGTAGGAGTACAAAATGGAAAATTTGTGGGAAAAATACGCAAAAGTTTTAGTGGATTATTCCGTAAAGGTAAAAAAAGGTGAACTGACAATAATAAGAGCAGGTTCATATTTAGCTCAGCCGTTAGTAAAAGAGATATACAGACAGGTATTATTAAAAGGCGGACATCCCGTTGTAAGAACGGCAGTAGACGGATTAAGCGAAGTATATATTAAGAATGCTACAGATGAACAACTGGAATACATAGACCCGATGACGGAAATTGAATATGATAAAGCAAAAAATTTAATTTCAATAGGGGCGCCGTTAAATGTAAAAAATATGGCACGACAGGACTCCAAGAAACTTGCAAAGCGTTCTGGTGTTATGAAAAGATTATCGGAAAAAATGCTAAAACGCTCAGCCGAAGGTGATTTAAAATGGGTAATAGCAGATTTTCCAACCCAAGCACTTGCCCAAGAAGCTAACATGTCGCTTGATGAATACAGTGATTTCCTAATAAAAGCCTGCTACCTTCATTTAGATAACCCTGTTGAAAAATGGCAGGAAATAGGTGAAAAACAGCAAAAAATAGCTGATTATCTAAATGAAAAATCAGAAATCAGAATTACGGGCGAAAAAACAGATATTACATTTAATGTAAAAGGCAGAATATGGAAAAGCTGTGCGGGAGAATGCAATTTCCCCGACGGTGAAGTATATACCTCTCCGATTGAAGACAGTGCTAACGGTCAAATTTATTTTGACTTCCCTCAAATTTATCATGGTAATGAAGCTCAAAAAGTGCTTTTAACGCTTGAAAACGGTAAAATTACAAATGCAAAAGCTGAAAAAGGAGAAGAATTCCTTATAAGCATGATAAATATGGATGAAGGTTCAAAATTTGTAGGAGAAATCGCTATCGGAACAAATGAAATGATTCAAGATGTAACAGGGAACATACTTTTTGATGAAAAAATTGGCGGTTCTATCCACATGGCAGTAGGAGCTTCGTACCCCGATACAGGCGGTAAAAATGTTTCGGGACTGCATTGGGATTTAATTAAAAATATGAAAAACGGCGGTAAAATATATGCCGACGGCTCTCTGTTTTACGAGAACGGTAAATTTCTTATATAAGAATATATTTAATAATTGAAGCCGATAAAATTTCGGATATTATAAAATTTTCGGATATTTCTCTTATTAATCAAGAGAAATATCCGCCTATTATAAGCCTTTTTCGAATTTTAAGTTTATACTTTTTGTGCAGATTTTTTTTATTCTGAATTCAAATTTACAAGAAAACGCAATTATTTTTATAACATTTTACAATTATTTACATATAAATGTAACCTTGTAAACATCATGGTTTTGGCGATATTAAATATATGGAAAATGATTAAATTTATCGACATAGGATTGAAGTCTTTGAAAAAAGATTTATACTGAAAATATAGATTTTTAAATTTAGGTGAAATGCCGAATTATAAAAGGGCGGTTGACCCTCCATATTCTCAAATTAAATCAAATTCTCAAACAAGTAATCGATATAAAACACAAGTAAAATCTTCAGAGATAGTAGCAAATTGGATAATGCCATGTGAAGGCAGAATATCAAGTCCAT
>CANQLK010000125.1 GCA_947624665.1 Candidatus Gastranaerophilales bacterium | reverse complement strand
ATACTTAATAAAATACTGGATAAGGCAATAGAAATAAAACTTGAAAGAAAAGATGCAATTATCGCTTTAGGCGGCGGGGTAATTGGTGATATTTCAGGTTTCGCCGCTTCAATATATCAAAGAGGAATTGATTTTATTCAAATTCCTACAACGTTATTGGCTCAGGTAGATTCTTCCGTCGGGGGTAAAACTGCCGTTAACCATAAATCGGGTAAGAATCTTATAGGTGCTTTTTATCAGCCGAAACTTGTTCTTGCTGATACTAACACTTTGGATACGCTTGATAACAGGCAATTTAAAACAGGTTTAAGCGAGGTTATAAAATATTCGTTCATTGAAAAATCCTGTAATGCTTCTAATGATTATCAATTTTTTGATTTCTTAAAATCTCGCAGAACAGAAATTTTAAATAAGGATAAAGAGGTTCTAAAACAAGTTATAAAAATATGCTGCGAGCTTAAAGCGAGTGTTGTTAATGCAGATGAAAAGGAAAAAGGACTTAGAGCTATATTAAATTTCGGTCATACTTATGCTCATGCGATAGAAAACATAACAAAATATGAAAAATACACTCACGGTGAAGCCGTTTCAATAGGTATGAAATGTATTTTTAATCTTGCATATTCTCTTTCAAAAATTTCCTCAAATTATTATAAAAATGCAACCGAATTGTTGAATGATTACGGTTTGATTACTTCATTAGATTTTGAACCAGATAAGGAAATGCTGTATAATTCCATGAAGTCGGATAAAAAGGTTTCGGACGGAAATATTAATTTCATCATGCCTGTTGACGGATATAAAGTAATAACGGAAAATAATGCGGATAAAAATTTGGTACTTTCGGGTATTAAATAAACAGACAGATAGTATAAATAAAGGAAAGATTTAAAAAGGGGTTTATATGAAAATATTGTTATCCAATGATGACGGAGTTATGGCAGAGGGCATAAAGGCTTTAACCGTTGAATTAAGCAAAGAGCATGATGTTTATGTAATAGCTCCCGACCGAGAAAGAAGTGCGGCAGGACATTCGTTAACATTGCATACACCTATAAGGGTGGAGGAATTGGAGTCAAAATTCGGTGCAAAAAGAATATGGATAACAAGCGGGACACCCGGAGATTGCGTTAAAATAGGAATTAATGCTATTTTAAGTGAAGAAGAAAAGCCTGATATTGTAATTTCGGGAATAAATCACGGGCCAAATTTGGGTACGGATATATTGTATTCCGGAACAGTAAGCTGTGCAATGGAAGGAGCAATGCTCGGGTATCCCAGTATAGCGGTTTCTCTTGCCAGTATGTCATCTGAACCCGAATTATTTAAAAATGTAGCTTGTTTCGTTGCAAAATTTTTGCATAAGGTAAAAGAATTTAATTTTCCTCCGAAGTCAATATTAAATATAAACGTACCGGGGTTAATGCCCGAAGATTTGGCAGGAATTGCAATTACAAGGCTTGGCGGTAAAATGTTTACGGATGAATACGATAAAAGAGTTGACCCGAGAGGTAAAGTATATTACTGGATGGCAGGTGAACTTATTAAACAGTGCGAAAACGATGATTCGGATATCAATGCTCTAAGGTGGAACAAAGTTTCTGTTACTCCTATAACTTTTGAGATGACGTTAGGTAATGTAATTCCAGAACTCGAAAAAGTATTATGCACGTCCGATATATCGCATTGGGTCTGATTAGTACTGCCCGATATTTTTTAAATGTTCGATTTTTGGGTTATTAAGCCCTATGATTGCTATACCGTCAATTCTGAATCCGTTATATTTTTTAGGGCATTGACTAAGGTATGCAAAAATCGCTTTAGTAATTTTTTGAATTTTTAATTTATTAATGGCTTCAAAAGGGTGTCCGTAATTTAGGGAGGTTCTTGTTTTAACCTCAATAAAAACAAGCGTATTATAATCTTCCGCAATAATATCTATTTCGGCATTTTTTGAATAATGCCAATTAGTATCGACAATTTTCATACCGCAGTCAATAATATATTTTTGCGCTATTAATTCTCCTTTTTTTCCTTTTTCTGCGTTCATTTTAAAACTCATGATTTGATTATATCAAAATTTTATGTTAATTATAAGAATTATGAAAGAAAATAAATTAAAGGTATTAATAACGGGTTCATCCTCGGGAATAGGACGTGAAATCGCAATAAGGCTTGCAAAAGAAGGATATAAAGTGTTTGCGGGCATAAGAAGAAAAATAGATAAAGAGGAGCTTGAATCTTTAAGTGAAAATATAAAAGGTGTATATTTGGATATCGCCAATGTTT
The DNA here is from genome assembly GCA_947624665.1 of Candidatus Gastranaerophilales bacterium. Taxonomy (GTDB): domain Bacteria; phylum Cyanobacteriota; class Vampirovibrionia; order Gastranaerophilales; family Gastranaerophilaceae; genus Avigastranaerophilus. Next base: position 3,196 of record CANQLK010000125.1, on the reverse strand, counting down.
CCAGTATTGAAAAAGCTTTTTGGTATGTGGCAAAAAATACCGATAAAATTGATGTACTTATTAATAATGCGGGAATAGCAAATGCAGGTCCCGTAGAACTTTTAGACATAAAAAAGATAAAAGAACAGTTTGATGTTAACACGTTTGGTGCTGTTGCTTTGGTGCAAAAATTTATGCCTCTTTTGCATAATTCCAGAATTATAAACATAAGTTCCATGGCTTCTTACGGAATTTTTCCTTATGTTTCCGCATATTGTGCTTCAAAGCGTGCATTAGATATTTTGTTTAATTCTTTTGCTCTGGAAAATAAAGATAATATAAAAGTAATTTCAGTAAAGCCGTCATCTGTTAAAACTCCTATTTGGAATAAATCAGTTAAACGAGCCAAAGAATATTTTGATACCGTTCCTGAAACACAGAAAGAAAAATACACCTCGCAGTTTGTATCATTGCAAAAGCAGGCTTTAGAAAATAATACGTCTGCTATTGATACGTTCGTGGTTGTGGATAAAATTGTTAAAATATTAAAAAAGAAAAATCCTAAGTCGTCTTATAATATAGGCAAACAAGCTGTATTTGCGGAAATTCTGTCAAAACTTCCTTCCGAAATCTTGTTTAAAATATTAAGATTTGCTTTAAAAAGATATAATTAAAATTTTGTATTTATTATAACAATACTGATTGATATACAAAAGGCTGATTGATGTTGTTCAAATAATGCTGTTTATTATTGGTATGAACAGAATATATATCGTAATTTTAATATTAGTTATCAGTATAACGGGATTTTTCGTTTATAATAAACTGGCATTTTTAAATATAACAGTCAAATTTGATGACCTTGAACCTATTGAAAGGCAAATGAATGTTTATTATAAGGGATTTAAAATAGGAAAAACAACTAAAATATATCCCGATAAGAATTATTTAAATACTTATTTAAGGCTAAAAATAAAGCCGAATAATATCAATCTGCCTTCAAATATAACTGCTGTAATAAAGAAAACGGCAGGTTCAAGGGATTACGTTAATATAATATATCCTGATTCTCCTAATTTAAAAAGAATAAAAAATGATATGACAATTCAGGGAATATCAACAAGAGATTTAAAAAATGTATTAAATGAAACAATAGGACAGGATGATATAGGTATGATAGTGAACGAGGCATCAAACTTGCTTGATTCAGCCAATAATACTGTGCAAAGCCTCGGGCAGACTTTTGAAAGGATTAATACTCTTATTGATGATATTAATAATGATATTAAAAAATCGACCGAAAATATTGCAAAGACTACAGGAAGTATTGCTTCAATATCTGACAACTTAGACAATGCTCTTGATAGAGAAACCACAAAAAAATCATTTAAAAATATACAGGAATCAACCGAAAATTTGAAAAATATTACTAAAAATATAGATAGTATAACGGGACAAATTGAACAAGATACAATGCCGATAGTAAATTCCGTTTTGTGTGAAACAAATGCGACGATGGAAAATGCGCAGGAAATAACTTCGGGAGTAAAGAATACTTTAAAAAAACATTTCGGAATGGGAAGGCTGATATTTGGAAGACCTATGAGCAAAGATGAATGCGGATGTTACTAAATTACAGTGTTTTTAGTTTATGAGATTCTATCAAAACCATCAGAACCGAGATATCAGCAGGTTTTACGCCTCCTATTCTTGAAGCTTGTCCTAATGTGACAGGGCGTATTTTTTCAAGTTTATCTTTTGTTTCGGTAGAAATATGTTTTATGGATTTGTAGTCAATATTTTCGGGGATTTTAATTTTTTCCAGTTTATCTGACATTGAAACCTGTTCTATTTGACGTTTTATATATCCGTCATATTTGATTTTGATTTCAATTTGTTCATAAATATCTTTTGAATAATTAAGATTTTTTGTCTCTTCATCAATCATAGAAATGATTTTATAAGATATATCAGGTCTTTTCAAAAGTTCTGCAAGTTTTATTCCTCTATCTATATGCTCATTATATTGTGCCAGTATAGAATTAACTTTTTCGGAAGGTGAAATTTTCTGCATGGAAAGTCTTTTTATTTCATTTTCAATACATTCCTGTTTCTTTAAAAATGCATTATACCTTGTTTCATCAATCAACCCCGCATCGTAACCTATTTTTGTTAATCGTTCATCGGCATTATCCTGTCTTAAAAGAAGCCTGTATTCGGAGCGTGAAGTAAGCATTCTGTATGGCTCTTCAATATCTTTTGTAACCAAATCATCAACCAGAGTGCCTAAATATGAAGAGTCCCTTGAAAGAGTAATCATATCTTTGTTTTGCAAATATAAAACAGCGTTAATTCCTGCTAAAAGACCTTGCGCTGCAGCTTCTTCGTAGCCTGACGTTCCGTTTATCTGTCCTGCACAAAATAGTCCTTTAACTCTTTTAGTCATCAGTGTGTGATTTAATTGAAGTGCGGGAAGATAATCGTATTCAACGGCATAAGCAGGCTTCATAACGTGAACATTTTCAAGTCCGGGAAGCGAATGGAGCATTTGGATTTGAACTTCGGCGGGAAGACTTGTTGAAAATCCTCCAACGTACATTTCATAAGTATTTTTCCCTTCCGGTTCTATAAAAATGTGATGAGAAGGGTTATGAGCAAATCTTACAACTTTGTCCTCTATTGAAGGACAGTATCTCGGCCTATTCCGTGAATTAACCCCGAATACATAGGCGATTTATCAAGATTATTTCTTATGATTTCGTGTGTCTTATCGGTTGTTCTTGTTAAATAGCAAGGGTATTGCTCCCTGACGGGTCTGTCTGGCAAAAATGAAAAGAATGATAAATCCGTATCTCCGGGTTGAACGGTCATTTTGTCAAAATCTATTGTTCTTGCGTCAACTCTTGCGGGAGTTCCCGTTTTAAGCCTTCCTGTTTTAAATCCCAGCTTGCTTAGTGAAGGTGATAACCCTTTTGCGCTTGCTTCACCTAATCTTCCGAACTCAAGAGATTGAAGTCCTACCCATATTTTGGCTTCCAATGAGGTTCCTGTTGTAAGTATAACGCACGGAGCAATATATTCCTGACCGAACTCATCTTTTAATCCTTTTACGCAGCCGTTTTCAACCAAAAGTTCACTCATTGTGCATTGTTTAAGAGATAGATTTTCTTCTTTTTCTATTAACCCCCGAACGAAACGCATATATTCTTTTTTGTCG
>CANQLK010000124.1 GCA_947624665.1 Candidatus Gastranaerophilales bacterium | reverse complement strand
CCTGACTGTTGTCTTTTATGCTTGCAACTGCATCACTAATAGCAAGAACCTGAGTTTTTGCAACAGGAGTCTTAGGCTCAATAACCTCGCCGTCTTTAACCAAAAGTTCGGTTTGCATTGAAGCGGCAGTCTTTGAAGCACCTTCTAATTCTCTTCTTACTATCAAGTTTTCCAGTACAACTATTTTTAATTCATTATTTTTATCCAGTTCAATCTGACCTTTCAAATGGCTTAAATAACTGCCCATTTGAAGAACTAAGCTTGTTCTTGTAAGTACACCGCCATCAACATTTCTGACTCTTGAACCGTCTTTGTATTGCAGCTGTGTTACGGGAACTAAATCTATTGCTTCATCTGTAGAATTGAATTTTATTGAAACATCTTTTGTATCAATGAAAAATCTTTGTACCGGTCTTACTAATATTTGTATAGGCTGATTTGAAATAGATTTTTCATCAAGTGCAGCAACACCCAAATCTTCTTCTAAGTCGTCAATTTCAAGGCTGTCTTTTTCGTTATCCATAATAGTGACTATAGAATCAGCCTTAACTTTTATTTTTGGAGCAATTTCGGTACCGGCCGTAACAACTTCACCTTCATCAACCTTTAATTCACTGATTCCGCTTAAATTGTATATTTCTCCGGGTCTTATTACAACTTCATGAATCATATCGTTAAATTCTTTAATTTCAACAATACCGTCCATGTGTGCATATAAATCTTTTATTACTTCCGTACCTGCCGTAACAAAAGTTCCAGATTCAACCATTTTTAATGAAGAATCTTTACTTACCTGATGAATTTCGTCAGGAATAAATATTACTTCACCCGGTTTTGTTATTATTTGATTTTCGTCTACTTCTATACCGTTATATCTGATTTCTCCGTTTGAAGGAACCGAATATTCTTCATCAAGAAGCTCTGCGATAATCATACCATTTTCAACTTCTGTATCAACGGGAGCTTTAACAATATATTTTTCGCCAGAGTCTTTAACTGTCCAAATTTGTTCTTTCTTTGTTTGTTCAAAAGAAGCATTAGCTGCCGATATTGAAGCAATAACAATAGTAAGCTCTTTACCTTGAACAATCTTTTTGATTTTCTTACCGTCAAACTTAACGTCTTCAATAACTAAATCATTACCGAGTCTGACTTCACCGCCGTGTTCGGAAATAACATGAATTTCGGCAAGTTTTTCACCTTCTTTAACGGCTTTTCCGTCTTCAACCAAAATTTTTGAACCGCCGGGAAGATTATAAACATCTCCGCCTAATACCCAAACTATACCGTTTTTACTTGCGGTTCTTGAAATATTTCCTTGTCTGTCTTTCTTTTCATCAGCAACAAAGTCTTCAAATAATATTTCACCCGATAAATCAGATGTAATATCTTTCGTTGCTTTTTCTGTCAAACGGCTTCCGTCACCGCCCGATGCAGGTTCATATACGGCAATTTTATCGCCTGTTTTTATTTCCTGACCTTCTTGTACATATAATATTGCACCTGAAGGAATATGATATTTCTTTGTTTTTGAACCTGATTTAACTTCCATATCAGACTCTTGTAGTGTGATTGCAACATTATCACCGTGTCTTGTTCTTAAATCTCTTGTAAAGACTTTAGAAACAATTTTTCCGTCAGCCTCAGCTATGATTTCTTTCATAGCACCCGCACCTTTAAATACACCGCCGGTATGGAAAGTTCTCATTGTAAGCTGTGTTCCTGGTTCACCGATTGATTGAGCTGCAATAATACCGATTGCTTCACCTACATCAACCAATTTTTGCGTTGTCATCGCCCAGCCGTAACATTTTTGGCAAATGCCGTATTCAAGTTCACAAGTTAACGGTGAACGTACTTTTATTTTATGTAAATCAAGCGGTTTGATTTTTCTAATATCATTTCTGTCTATTGTTGTATTTGCAGGAATAACAACATTACCGTCTTTATCTTTAATGTCTTCTGCAATAGTTCTTCCTAATAATCTTTCGGTTAAAGGAGCAACTATTTTTTCTCCGTCGGATATATCAGTCATCATAATACCGTTTGTAGTACCGCAATCATGATCTCTTATAATAACATCCTGAGCTACGTCTACAAGACGTCTTGTCAAATAACCCGAGTCAGCTGTTTTCAAAGCAGTATCAACAAGTCCCTTTCTTGCGCCGTATGATGAAATAATATATTCCGTAACGGAAAGGCCTTCTTTAAAGTTTGATTTAATCGGCAAGTCAATAATTTGTCCCTGTGCATCTGCCATCAAACCTCTCATACCTACAAGCTGTGATACCTGAGATAAGTTACCTCTTGCACCTGAGAATGCCATCATATATACAGGGTTTAATCTGTCAAAATTTTCGACAACTTTTGCCGTTAATTTTGAAGTCGTTTCAGACCACGTATCAATAACCTTTGTATATCTTTCTACTTCGGTAATATCACCTTTTAAATATCTGTGAGTCGACTTTTCAATTTCTTGTTCGGCCTCTTTTAAAAGCTCTTTCTTGTCCGCAGGAACCGAAAGATCGGCAATTGATATGGTTGTTCCTGACTTTGTTGCGTAACTGTATCCCAAGTTCTTTAGATTATCAGCCAAAGTAGCAGTTTTAGCACCGCCAAATTCCAGATATATCTGTGCCAATAATTTATTAATCGATTTCTTATTCACCTGTTCATTGATGAAATCAAACGATTTTTTTGTATTTTTATGTACCATTGTTTCCATGTTATCTTCACCTTTACTTGTTTTTTCGGATTTATCATCTTTTGATTAAGCTATTGTGCAAGAATTGAATTTCTTACCGTTTCGTTAAAGATTATTCTTCCTACGGTAGTTTCAAGTCTTTCACCATGCTCATCACGAACAACAATTCTGTCATGTAATTTAATTACACCGGTTTCATGTGCCGCAATTGCATCTTCAAAGCTATAGAAGTATTTAAGAGGTTTATTTTCATTATCTTCTTTCATAAGAGTCAGATAATACATACCTAATACCATATCCTGTGAAGCGGCAATTATAGGCTTACCTGTAGCAGGTGCCAATATATTGTTGGTTGCAAGCATTAACATTCTTGCTTCGGTTTGTGCTTCGATTGATAACGGAACGTGAACTGCCATCTGGTCACCATCGAAGTCTGCGTTGAATGCCGTACATACCAACGGGTGTAATTGAATTGCTCTTCCTTCAACCAATACGGGTTCAAATGCTTGAATACCTAATCTGTGAAGAGTCGGAGCACGGTTTAATAATACCGGATGTCCGTCTATTACTTCTTCCAAAATATCCCATACTATGGCTTCGGATCTTTCTATTTTTTTCTTTGCGGATTTTATATTTTGTACATATCCTCTTTCAATTAATTTGTTTACAACAAACGGCTTAAATAATTCAATTGCCATTTCTTTAGGCAAACCGCACTGATTTAATTTTAATTTCGGCCCGACAACGATTACCGAACGACCAGAATAGTCAACACGTTTACCTAAAAGGTTTTGTCTGAAACGACCTTGTTTACCTTCTATAATGTTGCTTAATGATTTTAAAGGTCTGTTGCTTGGCCCTACTACCGTTCTTCCTCTTCTTCCGTTGTCTATTAATGAGTCTACAGCCTCTTGCAACATACGTTTTTCGTTTCTTACAATGATTTCGGGTGCGCCCATTTCTAACAATCTGAGTAAACGGTTGTTTCTGTTTATTACACGTCTGTATAAGTCATTTAAATCGGATGTTGCAAATCTTCCGCCGTCTAATTGTACCATAGGTCTTAAATCAGGTGGCGTTACGGGTAACACATCCATTATCATCCATGTTACTTCCGTGTTGCTTTCGATTAATGATTCTACTAATCTTAATCTTTTTATTAATTTGGCTTTTCTTTGAACCGATCCTGATATTCCTGCAAGTTCGGCTCTTATGGATTCAGCCAGTTCGGTAAGACTTATTTCGGATAATAACTCTTTTATAGCTTCAGCGCCGATACCGACTTTTAATTTAGAATCTTCATGTTCTAACATATAATCTTCATATTCTTCTTCCGAGAGAAGTTGAAGTTTTTTAAATTCGCTATCTGCAGGATCTATAACTACATAATTGTTAAAATATATTACCTGTTCCAAATCTTTTAAGGTCATATCCAATACAAGACCCAAATAACTCGGAATTCCTTTTAAAAACCATATATGGCTGACAGGTGCTGCAAGTTTAATATGTCCCATTCTGTGACGGCGGACTTTTGAGTCCGTAACTTCAACGCCGCATCTTTCACATATTATACCTTTATGTCTTACCCTTTTATATTTTCCGCAGTAACATTCCCAGTCTTTTGTAGGCCCGAATATTCTTTCACAAAACAATCCGTCCCTTTCCGGCTTTAATGTACGATAGTTTATCGTTTCGGGTTTTGTTACTTCACCATACGACCATTTCAGTATACGCTCCGGAGAAGCTATACTGATTCGTATATAATCAAAATAATCTATACTCGTAGACAATTTTTTATCTCCTTTAACTTACTATTCCTTGAATGAGCTCGGTGTTTCGAGGAAATTAATATTCAGTAATTCCGAATCAATATCCGAAAGAATTCTCTTTGGAGCTGCCTTTCTTAAATCATCGGTATCTGACATTAAATCAACCTCTTCTCCGCTCTTCTTTGATACTGATATATCCAAACCAATACTTTGCAATTCTCTTACAAGTACCTTAAATGATTCGGGTATACCCGGTCTTGGAATATTATCACCTTTAACAATTGCCTCATAAGCACGAGAACGACCGTTTACATCATCGGACTTAATTGTAAGCATTTCTTGTAATGTGTATGCGGCACCGTATGCTTCTAATGCCCATACTTCCATTTCTCCGAATCTCTGTCCGCCGAATTGGGCTTTTCCGCCTAAAGGCTGTTGTGTAACCAATGAATATGGCCCTGTACTTCTTGCGTGTATTTTATCATCAACCAAGTGAACCAGTTTAAGGAAATATGTAATTCCGACGGAAACCGGTCTGTCAAACGGTTCACCCGTACGTCCGTCGTACAATGTAACTTTACCGTCTTCACCTACCCAGTCACAGCCTGATTCTTTTATACCTCTTAACAGTTCATATTTTGTTGAAATTTCAGATTTATTTTCACCGTACATTTCATCAAACGACGGAGCTTCATAGTAATCGCCCGTCAAATATGAAGCCAAACCAAGCAAGCATTCATAAGTTTGACCTACATTCATACGAGAAGGAACGCCCAGAGGATTCAACACGATATCAACAGGTGTACCATCGGGAAGGAACGGCATATCTTCTTTCGGAAGTATTCTTGATACAATACCTTTATTTCCGTGTCTTCCTGCAAGTTTATCACCAACTGATACCTTACGTTTTTGAGCAATATATACTTTTATTAATGTATTTGCACCGGGCAGAAGTTCATCGCCTTTTTCACGGTCAAATACTTTTACATCGACTACACGTCCGCCTTCTCCGT
>CANQLK010000123.1 GCA_947624665.1 Candidatus Gastranaerophilales bacterium | reverse complement strand
CCTGCTTCTCTTGCTGCTTCTGCTAATGCAGCAACTCTTCCGTGATATAAAAATCCGCCTCTGTCAAATACTACGTCTTTTACACCTGCTTTTAATGCTTTCTTAGCAATAGCTTCACCTACTGCCTTTGCAGATTCTATATTACCGCCATGATTTAAGTCTTTTCTCATGTCTTTATCTATAGATGATGCGGATACTATAGTTACGCCTTTTACGTCATCAATAATTTGAGCATATATGTGTTTTGTGCTTCTATATACAGCCAAACGCGGAGCTTCTGTCGTTCCTGCTAATTTGGCTCTTATTCTTCTGTGACGTTTTTGAGTTGCTTCTTTTTTGTTTTGTTGTTTTATCATTTTTCTTTCCTTTCACCCAGACCTTCTTACCTACGTAAGGGCCTATATTGGCTTGTGCATCGACACATTTATAATTTAGTTCTGCTTATTTATATTTATGTGCGGTTTAAAACCGACTCTAACTGCAGTCTTGGATTTTGCTGCCACTCGAGCAAGTAGTTCACTTCGGGCTTTGCCCTGTCGTTCACTTTGCTCTCACATGTTCGGGTTCAGTTACTTCGTTCGACTTTACCCTACGCAAAATTCGTTATTTCTTACCAGTCTTACCGGCTTTTCTTCTGATATGTTCACCTTCGTACTTAATACCTTTTCCTTTATATACTTCAGGCGGTCTCTTGCTTCTGATTAATGCTGCTATATCACCTACTAATTGCTTATTCGCACCTGTAATTGTTATTTTAGTATTTTGATCAACAGCTATTTTTATTCCTTCAGGTGCAGGAATATCTATCGGATGTGAATAGCCGAGCGCTAAGTTCAACGTATTACCCTGCATAGCAGCACGATAACCTACACCGACTATTTCTAATTTTTTTGTAAAACCATCTTTTACACCATGAACTGCATTTGCTACAAGAGTTCTTGATAAACCATGAAGCGAACGTGCTTTTCTGTCATCATTTTCTCTTGTTAAAACTATTGAATTATCTTTCTTTTCTAACTTAATTTCAGGACGAATTTCAACCGACTCGGTGCCTAAAGGCCCTTTTGCCGTTACTGTTTGTCCATTTATTGTTACCTCTACCCCTGATGGGATTTCTACAGGTAATTTACCTATACGTGACATTTTTTTATCTCCAATTTAAAATATTTCTCTTACTCAATGATTATTACCATACGTAACAAAGAATTTCGCCACCGACATTTTCCTGTTTTGCTTTTCTGTCTGTCAGTAAACCTTTGCTTGTCGATATTATTGCTATACCCATTCCGCCTAAAACTTGAGGTATATCTTTTGCTTTACAATAATTTCTTAAACCCGGTCTTGATACTCTTTTTAAATTAGATATTACGGGTTTTGATTTTTCATCATATTTTAATGTAATTTTTAAAGTTTTGAATGCACTGCCTTCTTTTTCAACTACATTGTAATCTTCAACGTATCCTTCTGATTTTAATAATTTTGCTAATTCTACTTTTAATTTAGAACTTGGCATATCTACTTCCGTTAAAGATACCATATTGGCATTTCTTATTCTTGTCAGCATATCTGCTATCGGATCTGTATTCATTTTTATCTTCCTTTACTTTTTACTACTTACTGAAATTTATTCGGCAGTATAGAAAAGCTTTTTGGTGCAGCGGCACCTTTATAGTTGGTTTGATTTATTATATTTGAGCCTGAGCCACTATAGGCTGTCTTTGATTTTGCTTTATCTCGAACATGTAGTTTACTTCGGATTTTGCCCTGTAGTTCACGTTGACTCATTAAATCGGGTTATTCACTTCGTTTGACTTCACCCTACGCGAAATCCGCTACCAACTTGCTTTAACTACACCGGGCAATAAACCTTGATGAGCCATTTTTCTTAAACAAATTCTGCAAATTCCGAAATCTCTGTGGAACCCGTGAGGACGTCCGCAGATAGAACATCTGTTATGTAATCTTACTCTCGGATATTTACCTTTTGCAGCCAATGCTTCTCGTTTTAGCTCTTTGTTTATCATTGCTTTCTTAGCCACGTTTTATACTCCTTTATTATTTTTTAAATGGCATTCCAAGAGCTCTTAATAATGCTCTTGCTTCTTCATCTGTATTTGCCGTAGTTATTATTGATACGTTCATTCCGTGAATTGCATCCAACTCATCGTATGAAATTTCAGGAAATAATGATTGTTCTTTCAAACCTAATGTATAGTTTCCTCTGCCATCGAAACTCTTTGAGCTTACGCCTCTAAAGTCACGAATTCTCGGAAGTACAACACATATAAGCTTTTGTAAGAAATCATACATTCTTTCGCCTCTTAATGTAACCATTGCACCAACAGGCATACCTTCTCTTAACTTAAATGCAGCTATTGATTTCTTAGCTTTTGTTGATATTGCTTTTTGCCCTGCTATTTTTGTTAACTGATTTACGATTGATTCAGCTAATTTAGAATTGTGGCAAGCTTCTCCGACACCCATATTCAAAACTATTTTGCTTAGCTTCGGAATTTGATGTACGTTTTCATACTTGAATTCTTCTTGAAGAACTTTTTTTACTTCTTCATTGTATTTGTCTTTAAGATTTTTAGTTAATACTGTCATTTTTCTTTCCTTTCGTAGAATGCATTTCCTCTCGAAATGCCCATACTTTTGTTATTTTTTATTTTTTTATACGGATTTATACTAATTTCTTTAGCTTCAGTCTGACATTTCTTCAGCTTTGCCTGTTGCTGCCTGACTTTCGCCTGTTAATCTATTTTTTCTCCGCATTTTTTGCAAACACGAACTTTTTTATTGTCTATTACTTCGTATTTAATTCTTGTTGCTTTTTCACAAGCGCTGCAATATAACATAACTTTTGAAGAATCCATCGGAGCTTCAACCTTAATAAGTCCGCCCTGATTTCCGCCTTGCGCCTTTTGAGCCTTAGTTACGATATTAGCACCTTCAACAACAACTTTGTTTTCACTTGTTATTACTTTCTTTACAGAGCTGACTTTGCCTTTGTCCTTTCCGGATATAACAACAACTCTGTCTCCGCTTTTAACATGTATAGGGTGTTTTTCAACCGGTTGTTTTTTGTTTCTCATCGTCTTATCTCCTAAATTACTTCCGGAGCAAGAGAAATGATTTTCATAAAGTTTTTATCTCTAAGCTCTCTGGCAACCGGTCCAAATACACGGGTTCCTCTCGGATTACCGTCTTTGTTGATAATTACGGCTGCATTTTCATCAAATCTGATTACACTGCCGTCAGCTCTTTTGATGTCAGCTTTTGTTCTGACAACAACCGCTTTAACAACTTCAGATTTTTTTACAGCCATATTAGGTGTAGCATCTTTTACCGCTGCTACTATAACATCTCCTACATGTGCATATTTTTTATTTGAACTGCCCATGACTCTAATGCATAACAGTTCTTTTGCACCTGTATTATCTGCTACTTGTAATCTCGTTTCTTGCTGTATCATTTTATTTCATCCTTTGAAATTATCGTTCGTTATTTTACTTTTTCAACAATTTCAGCAACAACCCATTTTTTGCTGCCGGAAATCGGCTTCGATTCGACAATTCTTACAATATCTCCTTCACTGCATTGATTTTGTTCATCATGAGCTTTGTAATTCTTTGTCGTTTCTATAATTTTTTTATACTTTGGATGTTGATTATATGAAGCAACTTTTACAACTGCCGTCTTATCCATTTTGTTGCTTACTACAACTCCCTGTTTTTCTTTCTTAGGCATTTTAATTCAACCTCTTACTTATACTGATTCTTTTTGGTTTAGTATTGTCTTTGCTCTGGCTATAGTCTTCCTTAATTCCTTTATCTCTGAATTAGCTTTTCCCATATCAGTAGCATTTTCATACTTATTCGTAAACTTCTTAAATCTTATATCAAATAACTGTTTCTTACAGTCAACAATTATTTCATTAAGTTCGCTTACGGATTTTTCTTTAATTTCTGCTATTTTCATAGTTATTCACCTGTTTTCTCAACAACTTTTGCTCTAATCGGAAGTTTTTGAGCAGCAAGTTCCAACGCACGAACAGCCACTTCTCTTTGAGGATATTCAAGTTCAAAAAGAATTCTTCCCGGTTTTACAACAGCTACCCAGTATTCAGGGTTACCTTTTCCGGAACCCATACGAGTTTCAGCAGGTTTCTTTGTAATCGGTTTATCGGGGAATATCTTTATCCAAACATTACCGCCTCTTTTTATTTCACGTGACATAGCTCTTCTTGCAGCTTCTATCTGTCTGCTCGTAATCCAAGCAGGATCCTGAGCCTGAAGCCCGTATGAACCTAATTCTAATTGGGTTCCTCTGGTTTCATGACCTTTCATTCTGCCTTTCATCATTTTTCTGTATTTAGTTTTCTTGGGCATTAACATAATTGTTTTTCGCTCCTAATTCATTGCTTTACTTTTTATGACTGTTTTTCTTCATTTTCGGATGCTTCAACTGCTACCGGAGCTGCAGATGATACTTTTTTCTTTCTTCTTGCGCCGGCCGGTTTTTCCTCGAAATTATTTGCACCCGCTTTTTTAGCTTTGATGTTTTGATCTGCCATTTCTCCGGGCATTAAATTACCCTTGAATATCCATACTTTAACACCAATTTTGCCCATTATGGTATCTGCTTCCGCAAAACCGTAATCTACATTTGCTCTTAATGTCTGCAAAGGAATTCTTCCTTCCTTAGCCCACTCGCTTCTTGCAATTTCGGCACCGCCTAATCTTCCCGATACCATAACTTTTATACCTTGAGCACCACCGCGCATTGCTCTTTGCATTGCTTGCTTCATTGCTCTTCTGAATGCTATACGTTTTTCCAATTGAAGAGCTATTGATTCAGCAACTAATTGTGAATCTATATCTACTCTTGCAACTTCAACAACGTCTATTGTTACAGTTTTGTTTATTAATTTAGCAACTGCAGCCTTTAATTCGTCAATTCCCTGACCGCCTCTTCCGACTACTACACCGGGTTTTGCCGTTACTACCGTTACCGTAACATTTTGAGCTTTTCTGGCAATTAGTATTCTTGATATACCGGCTGCATAAAGTTTCTTCTTTACAAACTTTCTTATTTTATTATCTTCTGCTACGAATTCAGGATAATCTTTCTTTGCAAACCATGTGCTAAACCAAGGTTGGATTATTCCTACTCTAAATCCGGTTGGATGTGTCTTTTGTCCCATTTCTTATTACCTTCTACTTCGCTTCATTCGTTACTTTTACCGTTAAATGAGATGTACGCTTAACTCTTGAGTACATTCTGCCTTGAGCTCTCGGTTTTGCTCTCTTTAAGGTTCTTGATTCATCGGCATATATTTCCGAAACTTTTAAAGATTCGGCTTTTCCGCCAAACTTCTCGCCTGCATTTGCCACTGCTGCCGTTATATTTTTTTCTACTACACGTGCTGCAAAATATGGCATGAACTTCAACATACTTAAAGCTTCTGCTGCCGATTTGCCTCTTACAAGATTTATTACTCTGCGTAATTTTCTTGCCGGCATTGTTATATCTGTTTGTCTTGCCTTAGC
>CANQLK010000122.1 GCA_947624665.1 Candidatus Gastranaerophilales bacterium | reverse complement strand
CCGAAGGAGCGACGAGACCGAGCGCAAAGCAATTTCAAGACTGTTGCGACACCGGATTAAATATTTTAAGCGGTTAAATTATCTTCGGGTGTTTTTTCCTCGAAAGAAGCAATATAATCTTTATCTTTAGAAAATCTTTCTATCATTTCATCCGTCAATGTAGGAAAATCATTTTGCGAATATTTTTGCATTTCCGCAATAACCATATCTGCGGTTATTTCCTGTTTTGGTAATAATTTATTGTTCTTTGCCTGAGCAACAAACAATTCCAATTCCGCAGGCGTATATACAACCATTTGATTTTTCATTGTATCTATTACCTTTGGATAATCGAAAGTTTCCGAACTCTCTTTTTCATCATATTTATACAATGTATATTTGAGCATATCGGCAATGGCAAAGTCCTCCATATCACCAATAGGAATTTTTACATCCGTTCTTCCGGGTCTTAATATCGCAGCATCCATCATTTGAGGATTATTCGCAGTTCCTATCCATACTGCGCCTTTTTTTGCACAATTCTCTCCATACTTTAACAGAGCTCTTACTTCCTTTACGCACTCAGGATTTGTTCTTCTGTCCAAAAAGAAAACATCCGCATCCTCTTTAAAATTAATAACTGTAATCTTTCCAGTCTTTTTATAATTTTCTTCCGCCTTCAAAAATGCGTTTTGAATACTTCTTACATTTTTGGAATGATTGCTTCCGTCCAAGTTTACATTCTCTACGGGAACACCAAAATATTCCATATGTTCGCAAACCTTATCCGCAATATATGTTTTCCCGCCACCTGTCGGCCCGTATAATATTACTCCGTTCGGGATTTGTTTTGAATAGCCTAAGTTACGATTTGTATTTTTGGCTATTATTGGTGCTATTACGTCCATTGCCAATTTATATTTTTCTATTCCGTATCCTTGAACCGCATTTAGTCCTTTTTCGTTTCCGTCATTTGTCGGTTTTATTTCAGCCAGCCTCAAGAAATTGTAATGATATTCTCTTGCTTCATGATACGGCACACGAAGTTTTTCTGATATATTGTCTATTGAAGCTTCGGTTTCTCTGGCAAGCTTCTGTTCTTCTTTTTTTCTTGTTCTTTCATCTATACCTGTTTGATATACTCCCGCACCTATAACGCCTGCATATAAAAGCGCATACCCTAACAATGCCAACGAAAACGCATCAAATCCGAATGACGGCTTATTTTTTACTGCGCCGATTTCGTTCTGTCCGTAATTTTTTATTTGACTTGCGGTATTTCTTTCTTCTACTTTTTTGTTATTTATATAATTTTGATTTCTTTTTTTTATTGATATAGAATTATTAAAACCATTTATTGCAGAGATTAACATAATGTTTATATTCCCTTTCGCTCCATTATTTCCTGTGCTTCTTTTAATAGTGCTTCTTTTTTAGTGCCTTCTCTAAATCTTTTAATTAATGCTATATATTCATTCCATACGGACTTTGAATCCTGTGGCAATGGCATTACAGGAATTTTATGCTCCATTCTGCCCATTCTCACAATTGCAGGATCAACATTTGTAACATCTACAGCTTCCGAAATCCACGCATATCCTTTTTTTCTGCAATCTTGCATACCAATTAACGCACCTACTACTTCTTTTGATTTACTGTTTGTGGTTCTTCTGTCTTGTGATATTTTATCTAAATCTCTTACCACAATTACCGTTCTTTGGTTTGTTGTTTTAAATCTTTTTTCGGCTTCTTCCATATATTTTCTGATACTGCTGCCTATTTCGGGAATAGAAGCTTCTTTTGCTCTCGGAGTCTTTTCTATTTTGTAGCCGGCATTTGCCAATGTATCCAGAAATTCATTTATTGTTTGTTCCTTCCCCATAGAATCCGGCCCGTAAAAACATATTCCGTTAACCGTTGCTTCTCCGGTCTTTTCGACATCTTTTATAAGAAAATCTTTTGCATTGTTTATCATTTTTTCCGTTGTTTCTGACTGTTTTATCTCAACGGGTTCTTTTGGTATTGTATTTCTTAATGATTTTATAAAATTCGATATATTTTTTCTGAATATTATTGCAGCTGCGACTCCCGCACCGATAGCAACCGCACCAACTATATATTTTTTATCGATTTTTAAATTCTTCTTAGGGGAATTTAATTCAAACGTATCGGGTTTTATTAATCCCGTATTTTGGTTATATCTCGGCTTGCTTATATAATTCAGGTCATCAAACACTTTGTTTTTAAAACTGATTTCTCTTAAAGCGATTCTCATTTTTTCTCCTCTTGAGATTATATTTATTTTACCAAAATTAATATACGTTTACATGAAATTAAATAATATTCGAAATATTAATTAACATTTGCTAATATTTCTTAAAAATAACTACAATGTGATTTTTTGGACTAATTGCCAAAATTATACATATATTCTAAAATTAGCTTATGAATTTTTTGGTATACATAATAAAACGAATACTTCAAACAATACCGTTATTGTTTTTGGTTTCAATACTAAGTTTCTTTTTAATAAGGCTTGCACCTGTTGACCCTTTAGCGGAATTGAAGCTTAATCCTTCCATTACTCAAGAAACGCTTAATTATGAAGTAAAACGCTTAGGATTGGATAAACCTATTATCGTTCAATACGGATTATGGCTTAAAAGCTTTGTAAAAGGAGATTTGGGATATTGTACGACAGGTGAAAAAGTTTCCGATAAACTTATGGAAAGAATTCCAAATACCTTATTACTTACGGGTTGTGTAATAATTTTAACTTGGGCAGTCGGTATACCTTTAGGAATTGTGGCGGCACTCCATTGGCGAAAACCTGTTGACAGGTTGCTTACAATTCTTTCAAGTATCGGTATGGCTATACCATCTTTCTTTTTTGCATTATTGTTATTAATATTTGCAGTCAAAACAGGTTGGTTTCCGACAGGCGGACTTACTTCATTCAATCATTCCGAATTATCCGTTGGCGGAAAATTTTTAGATATACTTCATCATTTGGTTTTACCCGTTTTGGTTTTGTTCACAATATCTTTATCGGGACTGCAAAGACAAATGAGGGGTAATCTTTTAGATGTTTTGCAGACTGATTATGTTAAATTTGCACGTGCTAAAGGTCTGAGTGAAAATAAAGTTATCTATAAACACGCACTAAGAAATGCTCTTAACCCTATGATTACTTTATTGGGATTTGAATTTGCTTCGTTATTAAGCGGAGCTGCCCTTACCGAGTATGTTTTTCAATACCCCGGACTCGGCAGGCTTATTCTTGAAGCGGTTATGAAATCAGATATTAATTTGGTTATGGCTTCTCTTATGATTGGCACCATAATGCTTATAACCGGAAACTTAATTGCTGATATTCTGCTTAAACTGGTTGACCCCAGAGCGGAGGCAGTATAAATGAAAAAACTTCCCGATTATGATTCCTTTAAAAGGGAAAATATTTTTAAGAATGTATTAAAAGATAAGTTTGCCAAATGTGCTTTTTTTATTCTTTTATTTCTTTATCTTTCCGTGTTTTTGGCTGATTTTATCTGCCCGTATTCCAAAGATTATTCCAACAGAAATAAATCTTATTGCCCGCCATCTAAAATATATATCATCAATGAAAAAGGCAAATTGAGTTTTCCCTATACATACAACTATATAAGATATTACGACAAAGAAAATTTTGAAACGAAGTATATCGAAGACCGTTCAAAAAAATACGGAGTAAAATATTTTGCAATATCGCAGCCGTATAGATTATGGGGGTTCATACCTTTAAACCGACATTTTTATAATGTGGAAACAGGCGGTGAAATATACCTTTTAGGTACCGATATGAACGGTCGTGATAATTTCTCTAGAATTTTATACGGAGGTCAAATTTCTTTAACCATAGGCTTTTTGGCTTTATTGGTATCTTTTCCGCTTGGTATGTTATATGGCGGTATTTCGGGTTACATAGGCGGTAAAACCGATTTTATTATGATGAGAATAGCCGAAGCTATTATGTCAATTCCCGGATTTTACCTGTTAATTATACTTGCTTCTATTTTGCCTGCAAATATGACAAGTGTTCAACGCTTTGCGCTTATTGTTATTATTCTTGCGATGATAGGCTGGGCAGGATTTTCAAGAGTTGTAAGAGGAATGGTGCTTTCAATAAAGAAAAAAGAATTTGTTACCGCATCGGAAGTTTTAGGTGCTTCTTCCATCAGAACAATTATATTCCATATCCTTCCTCAAACATTAAGTTATGTAATTGTTGCAATGACTTTAAGTGTACCTTCTTATATTCTGTCCGAGTCGGGATTGAGCTTTTTGGGTTTGGGAATTCAACAGCCCGATGCAAGCTGGGGAAACATGCTTAAAGAAGCTCAGGAGTTTATTAATATTGTTTCACGTCCTTGGCTTTTAACCCCGGGTTTTTTAATTTTTATTGCCGTATTATCTTTTAACATTATTGGTGATACAATTAGAGATGCGGTAGACCCTAACAGTAAAGAAAGATAATTATGCACGATTTTTTAAACTATTTTCAAATTGCTGATGCTGATATTTTAATAAGAATAATTTTTTCTATTATTCTGGGTTCCGTAATAGGTTTTGAAAGAGAATTAACTAATAAATCTGCAGGATTAAGAACTCAAATATTAGTCTGCTTAGGTGCTTGCATATTCACAATACTTTCAATATACGGATTTTCTAAGGCTGTAACTTTGTATCCGCTTGGAGATCCTTCCAGAGTCGCTGCTCAAATTATTACCGGTATCGGTTTTATCGGTGCAGGTACTGTACTAAGACAGGGTCTTACGGTAACAGGACTTACTACCGCTTCTACTCTTTGGATTGTTGCAGCTATAGGTATGGCCTGTGGATGCGGTAAAATCAGTATTGCAGTTGTTTCTACCATTCTTGCCGTCGCTATTCTCGTCTTAATCAGAATCTTTGAAATTAAAATTATGCCTCATAATGCAAAACATTTAAGAAAAATCAGAATTTCTTTTATCTGTCGTTATGAAGATTATAACAATATTTATAACTTAATTAACGATACATTCCCCTGTATAATTGATTTTAACCATAAAACCGTTGACGATGACGGTGACAAACTTAAAATTAATTTTAAAATTATGTCCAATGATAAATCTCCCGTTATGCAGATATATAAACAGCTTGAAAATATGAAAACTTTACAATCTGTAAGTGTAAAAGAAATATTTGATTAAAATGCTAAAAAATTGTATAATCTATGTACTTTAGGGATTAAGTATGCAAAAGGCTGAAAAATTATATTCTAATATTCCGCCAACAAGGCTTAGAAACAGACATGAAAAATTCAGAAAAGCTCAAAATCGTCCTTTTTGGACTTGGCTTGCAGATAGAATTCTTTTCAGAATGCTTAGTCACAGGTTTTATGCACTCCGTATAAAAAATCTTGAAGCTTTTGAAGAACGCAGAAATAAAAATTTCCCCTGCATTATATATGCTCCGCATAATAATTGGTGGGACGGTATCGTTGGCTATAACCTTATGCGTCGCTCCTTTAAAGTCAGACCCAGAATGATGATTGAAGAATTGAACAGGTTCCCGCTCTTCGCTCT
>CANQLK010000121.1 GCA_947624665.1 Candidatus Gastranaerophilales bacterium | reverse complement strand
CTTCTTTTTTTGCTATTGGGATTATAAACTGAACTTTTCCGCCCTGCTTAAACAAAACGTAGTCCTTGTCTTTAAGCTTTCTGGGAGTTAATGAGTAATACCCGGGGTCTATTGTATAATCTTTAAAATATAATGTTGCCGACGTTCTAAAAAGCGGGTAGGGTGAATATGCGTATTTTATTGCATCTTCATCTTCAAACGGGTCTATGTCATTATATAATTTTGACTCAAACGGCTGTGCCGCTTCATACATTGAATCGTAATCCGCAGCTTGAACAATTGCTGTTGATATTAGTAATACGGATATTATTATAAGTAATTTTTTCATAATATAAATAATAATACTTTTTTTTTCAAAGTCAAAAAGAGAAATTGCATATTAATTTTTTTATTTCTTTTAAATAATCCTTAAAAATTTATTTATGTTATTATTTAATTGTTGGTATGATTTATAAAATTTTCGGAATATTCAATGATATAAGTATTGCCCCGTGGGTTGATGATGCATTTAAAGACAGCTTAAATGTTCTTGCTTTTTTATTTTTTGCATTTCTTTTTATTGAGCTGATAGAATATTTTTGTTCCGAAAAAATCAATAACTTTTTAAAAAAATCGGAAAAACTTGCTCCCATTGTCGGAACATTTGCTGCGGTAATCCCTCAATGCGGGTTTTCAGTTCTGGCAAGTACACTGTATCTTAGAAAATATATAACAAAAGGTACTTTGATAGCTATTTATCTTGCTACATCAGATGAAGCCATTCCTATTTTGCTTTCGTATCCCGAAAAAATTTTTTATATTTTTCCCATTATTTCCGCAAAAGTTGTTATTGCAATTCTTACGGCTTATATTATTGATTATATTTTAAAAGATAAAAAATATATTTTTAATCCAGACAGTGAAAATTGTAATTTACATAGTGAAGATGACGGCTGCTGCAGCCACAGTGTTTCTAAAAAAAGAAAGCGTGACTTGATATTTCATCCGATTAAGCATACTTTTAATATATTTATTTTTATTCTTTTAATTACTTTGCTTTTAAATTATTTAATTCATATTTCTTCCGATTTTAATTTTATTCATATTTTGTATACAAAGTTGAAAACTTTTCAGCCAGTATTCTTTGCTATTTTTGGTTTGGTTCCAAATTGCGCCGTATCTATTACAATTACAATGCTTTTAATAAAAGGCATTATAGGATTTCCGGCCGCTATATCAGGACTGCTTTCAAATGCAGGTCTTGGAATTTTAGTTCTAATTCGCCACAAAGAAAATTATAAGGATACTTTAAATATTATATTCATAATACTTTCCATAAGTATTTTAAGCGGTTATATTTTTCAAATCGCTAAATATATATTTTTACATATCGCATAGCTTGCAAATATGCTTATAACTGCAATATTGGCAGTTTCTTTCTTCGTCTTTCGGCGGATTAAATTTTAATTCTTTTATATTATTATAAGTTGATATTATTTTGTCTTTTATAATTTCGTTATCTTCTTCGGTCAGATTAATGTAATAATTGGACTCGGGTTCTTCAACAAAAATTAAGCCTGCTCTTGTAACCTTTGCTCCTTTGTGTTCAAGTTCGTATGCCAATTTATAAAATCTTAACTGGTTAAGATAATGTTCATATTCTCTTCCGTCTGCAATTTGCGTTTTTGATTTTGCTCCGCCCGTTTTGTAGTCGTATACTTCGAATGTATTATCGTTATTCTTTTCTATTCTGTCTATAAAACCTTTTATAAAGTTATTTTCAATCGGAATATATTTAAAAGAATATTCTGTTGCTATAATCCTTGACGGAATTGTTTCCTTTAATTGTTTATAATATTTTGATATACAATCAATACCTCGTTTTGTGTATTGTTCACGAGTTAATTGGCTGTCGAATTCTTCATTATTTAAGTTTTTAATAAAAACTTCTTGCATTTTATTGATTTCGGGATATATAGAATTTTCTTTTGCCGAAGATATAGCCCACTTTAGAGTTCTGTGTATAGCGCTTCCGTAATGTGCGTTTGATGAATCTTCCCCGTAAATCGGAATTTTAAGTATGTTTGAATATAAAAATTCTCTGGGGCAGTTTTTATATGATGCAAGTGTGCTGTGGCTTAATACAAAATCTTTTACTCTTGCTTTAATTTCTTCATTAAATGCTTGTGCGTAATCAAAAGGTTCTTTTTGCAGGGAGGTTGATATTTCATTTAAGTAATCTTCCTTTTCAAGTTCGTGGTTAAAAGTTTCCGTTATTTCGGTATTTTTAACTGGCTCAGCCAGATATGAGGTTAATTCCTGCGGTTTTGATTCCGTAGAATTGGAATATGAAAGAGTTAGAGAGTATTTTGCTCTGGTAACTCCCACAAATAAAAGTCTTAATTGCTCCGAACGTCTTGCCGTTTCTTCATCCGTATTTTTATTATCCTTATCTATGGGCAGTGATACGGAATTATTAACTCGTTTATTCTCCCATTTCTTTGATATAAGATTCGGAATGAATACAAATTCAAATTCTCTTCCTTTTGAACCGTGCAGAGTGAGTAATTGAACCGCATTTTGAGTGTAATCGTCCTTATCTAAGGTTATTGGTATATTACTTTCAAATGACGTATCCAAGTGTTTAAGAAAATCGCCGAGCCATGCGCTTTTATTTGTGCGCATATAGCTTTTTGCTTCATCTGTTATTCTCTTTATTGCATATATATTATCGCTTTTATTTATATCTTCACTTATAAAATAATTAAGTATTCCTGTTTTATTTATTACCTCTAAAATAAAATTATATAAGTTCATCGAGCATTTATATCCGCTCAAAGTGTCGAATGTCGTAATAAACTCATTTATCTTTTGAGGATTTGCCCATTTATGAGTTTTTAAATTATCTTTTATGTTTGCAATAATACTTTTATGAGTAAGCCTGTTTTTCTCTAAAAGAAAAGAGTAATCCTGATTGTCAAATTCAAACGGCTTAGAAAGAACCAGACCGAATAGTTTATCGGCATTATATTCGCAGTTATAAAGAGCTTTTAAGTAGAAATATAAAACCAGTGATGATTTAATATCAAATATGCTTTTTGACTCTTTTATCTGATATTTAATATTATTTGCTTCCAAGAGCGAAGCAAATTCTTGAAGTTCTCCGTTTTCTCTAGTAAGTATGGCAACGGAGGACAAATTCTTTTCTCCTTGTTTATTTAAAGGTATTTCATCAGAGGAAATCAAATCTTTTATTCTTTTTATTATATAATTGTTTTCCTGTCTGATATCGGCAAAACCGTGAATTTGAACCGGACTGTTTTTTTTGTTTATCTTTTCGTTTTTAGCCGTTAATACTTTTGAAATATTGTACTGCTTAAAACCGGGGTTAAATTCAAGTCTTGTTTTATCCTGCGATATAATAGAATAGCTGAAATCAAGAATATTTTGTGTGGAACGGTTATTTTCGTTCAGGCATATAACTTTAGTCTCTGGAAATTTTGTAAGAAATTTTTCGAGGGTATCGGTTTTTGCGCCTTGGAATTCGTATATAATCTGGTCATCATCCCCTACTGCGAATATATTATTACAGCCTGCCCCTTTTGCCAATGAAAATACTATTTTATTTTGAGAATAATTTGTATCCTGATATTCGTCTACAAGAAAATATTTGTATTGCGCTGATACTTTTTTTAAGAAATCTTCATTCACATCAAAAGCTTCAAGCACAAGGTTAATCATATCGTTAAAGTCTATAAAATTATTCTTTTTAAGTTTTATGTCATAAGCTTCATAAATTGACCATGTTTCTATTGCTTTTCCTATTTTCTTTAAATGATTTTCATAGGAATTAAGAAACGTTTTAACAAGTTTTCCTTTTTGTTCACGTTCTTTGTATTCCGCTTCAAGCTGTTCTTTTTTTCCTTGCCAGTCGGGGTGGGTATTTAAAGTATTAAAATATTCTTCCTTTGTAACCTGATTTGACTTAATCTCATTAACGGATTTTAAAAGCTCGGGAATAAAATAATGACAGTCACCCCATCTGGTTCTATATATTTCAGGTTTTATTTCATCCAATACTTCACCCATTAAAGTCTGCTTTGTAATATCGTCGGCTAGCGAGACTCCGTCTAAAAGTTCAAATTCGGCAGGATATTTGCTTATTATTTCATTACAGAATGAGTGATATGTATTAACCGAAATAGCAGATGCCGAAGTTCCTATTTCATTAACAAGCCTTTTTTTCATTTCATTGGCGGCTGCATCAGAGTATGTTAAGCACAATATGGAAGTGGGTGTAATTCCTATATCTGTCATGTGTTTTATTCTTTTTATGATAGTAAATGTTTTACCTGTCCCCGGGCCTGCTAAAACCATAACAGGGCCATCTATTGAGTTTATACATTCCTGCTGCTTCGTGTTCGGAGTGATATTCTGATTTAATTCGACCGTATTTGCTGAATTAGTGTTCATTATTATCTTCTTTCTTCTTTATGAATAATAAGCTTAAGGATAATATTGTTACAAACATGCCTCCAATTATTGACATTTTATAACTTAATCCAAATCCCATGCCTGAATTTAGAATGAATAATGATGTTATAAATATATAAAATAATCCCGGGATAAGGGTTATAAAAAAGTTCTTTTTGTTTCTGTATAAATATACTGTTGAATAAAGGAATGTCGGTATAGCGATTAATTGGTTTGTAAAATTAAAATATCTCCAAACGAGCGAAAAACTTTCATCATTTGTTTTTGCCCAAAGGATAGTAAGTATAATAATCAAGGCAATGGGAACAATAATAATAAGCCTGTTTCTTATAACGGTCTGATTAAGTTTGAAGGCTTCTGCTAAAATCATTCTGAGTCCTCTAAGAGCAGTATCACCTGACGTGACGGGTAAAACTACAACTGCAATCGTAACAACAAAGGTTAAAATCGGGAAAACAAATACATCCGCAATGGAGTTAATGACATTAACGCTTCCTATAAGTTTATCTGCGACAAGATGATTAGAATATACATACATGGCACCTGCTGCCCAAATCATTGCTATTAAAGATTCAACGCACATCATTCCGTAGAATATCTTTCTGCCTTCTTTCTCACTTGCAACGGTTCTGGAGATAATTGTAGATTGTGTTGAATGAAATCCCGATAAAAGTCCGCAGCTCACTGTCATAAAGAACATGGGAATAATATGGTATTTCATCGGATGTTCGTTTAGATTATGAAAATTTATATTTTCAAGCTGAATACCGTGTGTAAAAAATCCTATAAATACAAGGCTTGTTCCTGCTAACAGAAGGAAACCGAAAACGGGATAAAATCTGCCTATAATTTTATCAATGGGGAAAAGAGTTGCTATTATGTAGTAAAAAGCTATTACAGCATATATGGTAATTACAATCGGATTATTTAAGCTGAAATCAGACTGCTTAAAAAATCTTTGAGCAATTAAGTCGCCGGCGGTATAAACAAAAACCGATGCTAAAAGCAGCAGCATTGCAGACACAATAATAATAAATACTTTGTAATAGGTATTTCCCAGATATTTTTTTATAAGCTCGGTAATTTGAGCGCCGTCGTTTCTGACAGAGAGCATACCGCTGAAATAATCATGCAC
>CANQLK010000120.1 GCA_947624665.1 Candidatus Gastranaerophilales bacterium | reverse complement strand
GTTCAGTCGATGGCTCTGTCGAAGGTTCAGTCGAAGGTTCTGTCGAAGGTTCTGTCGAAGGTTCTGTCGAAGGTTCAGTCGACGGTTCTGTCGACGGAGCTGTTTCTTCAGGTAATTCTATCATCACAGGTGCAATTTCCTGATTATCATTGATTCTATAGTTGAACTGCGGTAAGTGCAATTCTGCTCCGTTAATAAATCTTGATTTTCCGTCTTCGTCAACAAAGCTGTAATTACTTAATCTTCCAAGATCAATTGTTGAGTTTTGAATGATTTCATCTAAAGATTTACCTTCAGGATTATATCCTTCATTTACATCGAATACACCATAAGGATGGTAACCATCTTGGTCACGGTATGGAGTAGTAAATATATCAAGGTTAGCATAAGCAACCTGTTCTAATATGCTTATTGAAAATTCATCTGCATAGTCAACATTTTGATTAATTTCCAATTTATTATTAACAACGTTTGCAAATCTTTCGTTTGTGTCCAGAGTTGAATAGAACTGTAAAACATCTTTTAACATAAATACGTCACCGGATTCCATTCCTTTTCCGTTTTTGTCAGTTAAAAGTATTTTTCTGTCATCCTGTCCGTTTTCCAATTTTGCGGGAGAAATTTGATATATAATATCATTTTTTGAATCCGCATCATTTTCTGCAATTCCATTATTTACAACTCTTCTTGTGCTTACATCGGGAAGATGTATTCCTTGCATTGTTTTATTTGTATTTTGGTCTAATGCTCTGTTTAAATCATTTATGTTATTTGTATTAATAATGTCGTTAAAGTTCATTTCGTCTAATGTTTTTTCAAAGAGTTTTGCATTTTCTTTATCAGAAACAATTGCGTATGCGATATCTCTATATGCTTCATCGGAAATATCTTCACCGTATTCGCCATATATCATATCACTGAATGTACTATATTCATTAGTGTTTAATTCTTTTGCTTCTTTTGTTATATCTGCTTTGTCGGATTTCGGATGGTATGTTGATTTCCCGTATGTTATATTAATTTGTTCGGGTTCTTCACCTTGCATTTGATATACAACAACGGTAGGCATTGTTAATAATCTTGTATCTAAATAATCATCTCCGCCGTTTTTACCTTTGTACAAACTTAAACTTCTGATTGAATCATAATTATCGCAATCTTCACCTAATTCATCTGCGATAAATGCGGATAATGACGGATTGGCCTCAATAATCTCATCCGTTATTTTATTTTTTAATGCTCTGCTTTTTTCTTCATCATATTCGCTTAATCCGTCAGAATATACTTTGTTTATTATTTCGTTAAGATTTCTTCCTTCGGTTACATTATCTGATTTTTTATCTGTTATTGTTACAATGATTGAACCTTTATCGTTTCTTTCTATATTTTCGTTCGGATATATTTGACATAACCAAGAATCACCGGGTAAATAGAATTCAGTGATAGGTGTTGATTTATAATTTATTTCTGACGGTTGTATCTTTCCTGCATTTTCTACTTTTGATGTTCTGTTGAAATCCCAATATGGATATACGTCTTGTTGAACGGTCTCTACAATAGCACTTGGCTGCTGCTTCGCATATACACTGTCAGCTGATACTGTTCTCGGCATTGTACCTATTACTGAGGTCGGTACAAGTGCTAATAATAATCCCCTTATGTATTTCTTTTTCTTTTTCCCTTGAAATGATGCATTGTTTACGTTTGAAATGTTTGAAATATTATTAATTCGCATGAAAAATTACTCCTTACTAATCAAATTATACTATTACAAACTCCTCTGATTTTAAAAATTGCTTTTTTCTAAAATAAAATTTTTAAATCGTTACAATTATTAATAATCATTACCGTCATTAGCTTGTAAGACTTTTCTATTTATTTATAATATATTTAAAGGTACTTTTTATGGGTAAATCAAAAAAAAGAATTTTTAATAAAAACTTAAAAAATTCCGCTTCCGTTTTAAAACGTGAAGATATTATAAAAATGATTATTTCTGATATAAAAGAGGCTTCTCTTAAAGAAGAAACCAAAAATTTGATATCTTTGTTCGGAATTACCGCTGAAGAACTCACTGAAGCAGGGATATCATACGAGGAAATTTCGGCATACAATACTTATCTGTTTTAGCTCATATACTTTATTTCTCTTCCTCACGTTTTTTATTTTGTCCGAGTAAATTTTACGATAAGCTGAAGGTGTGAGTAAAAATTTGCGAGTGGCGTATTGAAAAGGTTACAAAACGAGCGAAATTGCGGACGGACGAAGTCCGGTAAGCGAGGTCGGAAGCGAGTACAAGGCGGCAGCCGAAGGAGCGACGAGACCGAGCGCAAAGCAATTTCAAGAAAGCAAGCGTAATGTTGCGACACTAGATTAAACAACTTTTTTTATATTCGCTTTAGCATGCCTGCTTTTAATAGTTTTGTTACTTGATTTGCATGTAAAAAAGGAAATTGCCTTATAGCAATTTCCTTTTTTTTGTTTATTACATTTGCGGTCTTTCTTCGGTTTGGGGTGTTTCTATAACTTCTGTCAAACATTCCGTTGCAGTTTCTGCAGGAGTAGAAGGTGTTACTATCTCACGATCATTTGCAGTCGGATTATCTGAAGGTACGGATGGGGCTTCTGCTTTTGGCTCCGTTTGAGGCTCCGTTTGGACAATTTCAGGTCTTTTTTCTGTTTGCGGAGTTTCTGTTTCCTTATTCGGAGGACATTCCGTTTGTTGCGGAATTTCAGGTCTTTTTTCAGACTGAGGAGTTTCCGTCTCCGTGTTTTGAGGACATTCCGTTTCGGTTTGCTTTTGAGTTTCAGTTTCGGTTTGTTTTTGAGTTTCCGTTTCGGTTTGCTTTTGAGTTTCGGTTTCGGTTTGTTTTTGAGTTTCGGTTTCCGTTTGCTTTTGAGTTTCCGTTTCGGTTTGCTTTTGAGTTTCAGTTTCCGTTTGCTTTTGAGTTTCGGTTTCCGTCTGCTTTTGCGGCTCTGTTTCTGAAGTATTGTCTACAGTTCTGTTTGCTTCTGTTTCAGGCATTGTTTCAGCTTTTAAAGCTCCTTCATGTATTACATATCTGAATTGTGGTAATTTTAATTCGTTTCCTTCAAAGTTTTCAAAAGAAAAATTATACATTCTGTCTTTGTTGATTGTTGAATTTCTTATAATTTCATCTCTTGTTTTATCTGTCGTATCGTAATCGGGGTTTACATCAAATACGCCAAATTCATGATATCCGTCTTTATTGCTGTATGGTGTTGTGAAAAGTTCTAAATTATTGTATATAACTTGTGAAAGAATGTTATCTGATAAAACTTTTCCGTATTCAATATCATTTAGAACAAGTTTACCTTCTGAAATACCGGCAAATCTGCCTTGTCCGTCCGGTGATGAATAATATTGCAATACATCTTTTAGCTCATGTACGGAACCGGCTTCTTTTCTCCCCATTTTTCCGTCTAAAATAATTAATTTGTCATTTTGTCCTTCTTCAACTTCTGCGGGTGAAATCTGATAAACTATTTCGTTTCCTCCGTTGTTGTCAGCTTGTAATCCGTTTTCGCTTGTTTTTAAAGTTGTTACTTCCGGAAGATAAATATTTAACGCTGTCTTATTTGTATTCTCATCTAATGTTCTGTTTAAGTCTGTTATGCTTTCCGTTTGTAAAAGCTGATTTAAATTCAGGTTTTTAACGGTTGTTTCAAAATACTCCGCATTTATGGGATTGTTTACAATCGAATAAAGAATATCTCTGTATGCTTCATCTGATATGTCTTCACCGTACTCACCATATATCATGTCTGATATTGATGAATATTCATTTTCGTTCAGCTCGTTTGTATCTTTTATAATGCTTGCCATGTCGGATTTTGGTGTATGTACTTCGCTGCTGTATATATATTCCGCATTTTCAGGTTCCACACCCTGCTCTAAGTATACGACTGCTTCAGGTATTATAATTGTATTTGAAGCTGCATTATTATCATCTCTGTATAAATTCATGTCTGCTACGTTTTGATAGGATAAAATCTCTCCGCCCGCCAAATCTTTTACATATTGAGCAACTTCGGGATTGGCTTGCAGTGTCTCATCTATAAGTTTATTAAATATTGCTGTTTTTTGTTCACCTTCGTAGGAAGATAATGCATTCGAATATACTTTTGAAATGACTTCGCCTAAAGTAGCTCCTTCGTTTGCTCTTTCCGATGAATCGGGAGTTATTACCGCTAAAAGTGTCCCGTTTGAATTTCTTTCTATATCCGCATTCGGATTGATTTGTTTCTCTTCTCCCGAATCTGTTAAATAAAATTCACTAACGGGTGTCGGGTCTATAGTTACATTTGAATTAATTCCTTCCGTTGAATATATCTGATACGGAGAATCAAATGAATTTAACTTCTTTGCCTGAACATTTTGAATTGGGGAAAAAGCTAAATTTAATGCTGCAAGAGCTGCCGCCCCGTACATCATTCCTTTTTTTCTTATTCCCGAAGGCTTTTGTTGATTATTCTTTTCTCCGTTTTTTATTTTATTTCTCTTTTTAAAAATTCCAAAAGATCCAAAAGTGTTATGGGTATTGTTAATAGCGTTGATTTGCATATAAATTCCTCCCTGAATTTGATTTGGTTATATAACAAATTAAAATATATATATTTGCTACATTGTTAATTTTTGTTAACTTTTACAAATTCGTTTTAAAAAATTCATCTGCTTTGATTTGTTTTTGTGTTGAATCAGACAGATTTTTTATTGTGAAGTATTTATTTTTTATTTCATCTTCTCCCAAAATTATTGCATTCTTTGAAATTTTAGCGGCTTTTTCAATTTGTTTGGCAAATTTTCTTGAATTATAGTCAAACTCTGCCTTAAAACCCGCTTCTCTGAGCTTTGCCGTTAATTTTACGGCTTCCGTAACGTCATTTGATACAACAAAATAATCAATTTTCTCGGGATTTATTTGCGGTAAAAGCGAATTAAGTCTTTCTGCTCCCATTGCCCAGCCTACAGCAGGGGTAGAAGGCCCTCCTAATGTTTCAACAAGACCGTCATATCTCCCTCCGCCGCATACCGCATTCTGTGAACCCAAATTATACGACTTTATCTCGAATACTGTTTTGGTATAATAATCAAGACCTCTTACCAAAAATTTATTTTCTTCGTATTTAATGTTTAGTGCATCTAAATATGTTTTTAAATTTTTATAGTGTGACGAACATTCATCACATAATTTTATTTCGGATATTAAATCTTTTAAATGATTTTCTTCAAATATTTTGTTGCAAATTTCATTTTTGCAGTCAAGAATTCTTAACGGATTTTTTTCAAATCTGGTTTGACAATCTTCGCATAATTCACTTACAAACGGTGATATTACTCGTTTAAGCTCTTCTTTATATTCCTTTCTGCATTTGCTGCAGCCAAGTGAATTTATTTCTACCGTTAAATCATTTAATCCCAGCTTCTTTAAAAATTCCGTAGCAAGAAGAATACATTCCGCATCGGCGGATGCATCCTGTATTCCAAACATTTCAACTCCTATTTGATGAAATTGCCTTTGTCTGCCCGCTTGCGGCCTTTCATACCTGAACATCGGACCTTTGTACCATAATTTTACGGGTGGGCTTTCTCTGTAATAGTTATGCTCCAAATATGCTCTTACCACCCCTGCTGTATTTTCGGGACGTAAAGTCAGGCTTCTGTCGCTTTTTATAA
>CANQLK010000119.1 GCA_947624665.1 Candidatus Gastranaerophilales bacterium | reverse complement strand
GCTATAAAATAAGTCCCGTTTTATGGGAAAAAATGAGAAATTATCATTTGTCCGCAGGACGTGTTCAAAGTGTTGCATTAAGGATGATTTGTGAAAGAGAAGATGAAATAAAAGCATTTACTCCTGTTGAATATTGGAGTATATCAGCTGATTTATTAAAAGAAAAATCCAAATTCAATGCAGAACTTAATAAGTATAAAAATTCTAAAATCGATATAAAAAATGAGCAGGAAGCTGACAAGATAGTTAAATATCTGAAAGAAAAAGACAGAGAATTTCTTGTAGATAAAATAACAACAAGAAACACACAAAGAAAGCCTACGGCACCTTTTATAACCTCGACTCTGCAGCGTGAAGCAAGCAATAAACTGGGTTATGGTGTTTCAAGAACCATGCAGATAGCACAAAAGCTGTATGAAGGCATTCAAATAGGGGATTCAGGCCCTGTCGGTTTGATTACATATATGAGAACCGATTCCGTCAGAATATCAGACGATGCTCAAGCTGCCGCTAAAGATTATATTATAAATAATTACGGAGAAAATTATTATCCTAAAACTCCTAATAACTATGTAAAAAAATCAAAAAACGTTCAAGATGCACACGAAGCAATAAGACCCTCATACGTTGATAAAACACCGGATAGTATAAAGCAATATTTGACTTCTGAACAATATCAACTATATAAACTTATATGGAGTAAGTTTGTGGCTTCTCAAATGGAAAATGCAGCAGTAAAAAATACAACAGTAGATATTAAAGCAGGTGATTGCCTGTTTAAAGCGGGTGTAAGTAAAATAGTCTTTGACGGTTATTTGAAAGTGTACAATGAAGACGAAAATACAGAAGCCGAATCTAAAATCCCCGATTTAAAAGAAGGCGATAATTTAAAATTAAAAGAAATAATGCCAAAACAGCATTTTACGAGTCCTCCTCCCAGATATACGGAAGCTTCGCTTGTAAAAGCGCTTGAAGAACATGGAATAGGCAGACCGAGTACATACGCGCCTATTATTTCAAAAATTCAGCAAAAAAATTATGTTGAAAAAATTGAAAAGGCTCTTGCTCCTACTACGCTTGGTTCTACATTGTGCAAACAGCTTGTTGAACATTTTAAAGACATAATGAATTATGAATTTACGGCTAATATGGAAACTAAGTTGGATGAAATAGCCGAAGCTAAATTAAAATGGAATGAAGTAATAAAAGAATTCTATACTCCGTTTGCGGTTACAGTGGATGATGCCAAACATAATATGCAAAAAGTAACTATAGAATCGGATATAGTATGCCCGAATTGCGGAAGTAAAATGGTTGTAAGAACAAGCAGATTCGGTTCTCAGTTTTTAGGGTGTTCAAAATATCCCGAATGTAAAACAATTCTGCCTTTAAATAAAGATGGAACCGTAGCGGAAACTCAAAAAGAAACCGATGAAAAATGTGAAAAATGTTCATCTCCGATGATTCAAAAAGTCGGGCCGTACGGGCCTTATTTGGAATGTACTAATCCCGAGTGCAAGCATAGGAAACGTATTGTAAAATCAACGGGAGTTGTTTGTCCAAAATGCGGACAAGGCGAAATAGTATTAAAAAAATCAAAATACGGAAAAATATTTTATGCTTGTAATCGTTATCCCGATTGTGATTTCGTTTCCTGGAACGAGCCTGTTAATGAAAAATGTCCGTCCTGCGGAAATATTCTTGTTAAAAAAATTACAAAAAAAGAAAAAAAATTAGTTTGCAGCAATAAGAAATGTACTTTCTCAAAAGAAATTGAGGAGGAGTAGATTATGTATAAATTCGGTTTAATAGGTTATCCTTTATCACATTCGATGTCTAAAGTTATTCAAGAAGCTGCTTTAAAATCCGTCGGGTTAGAGGGTTCTTACGAAATCTTAGAAACCGAACCTGAAGATATAGTTCAAAGAATTAAATATTTAAAATCTAACGGATTTAAGGGATTTAATGTTACTATTCCTTTAAAAGTGCCTGTAACCTTATTTTTGTCAAGCGTTGATAATGTTGCAAATGTTACGGGATGTTCCAATACCGTAAAAATATCCGATGATTTGCAGCTATACGGATATAATACGGATGTATACGGTTTTGTTGAAGCTATACCAGAAGATGACAGAAATGAATTGAAAGGCAAAAAGGTAGCCATATTAGGTAACGGAGGTGCCGCAAGAGCTGTAGGCGTAGGTATTTCGATTTTAAAAGCTCAGCAAATTGATTTCTTTGTGAGAAATATTGTTAATGCCTCTGATATGGTTGAAACATTAAGAAAAAATTTCCCTAATGTTACTATGAATTGCAGGCAAATTGAAAATTTAACAGATTTGTCCGAGTATAAAATGCTTATAAATACAACTCCTATCGGTATGAAAAGTAAAGCTATGGGTTTATCTCCGATAGATGAAGAGGTTGTTAAAACAATGGATAAAAATTCAATTATATATGATATTGTATATAATCCTTTAAAAACAGAGTTGATAAAACTTGCGAAAAAATATGAAATAAAAACCATACAAGGCTTGGATATGTTAATTTATCAGGGCGCAAAAGCATTTGAAATTTGGACGGGCAAAAAACCTGATATACTTAAAATGAAAATTGCTGCACTTGAAGAAATGGCAGATTAATTATGAATATAAAAAAAATTTTATTAATTAATGTTGTTCTTATCGCAGTTATTTTTGCTGTTGTTGAGATATTTTCATATCATTTCCTGTTTAACAGATATAAAGATGTCATAGAAAATTATAATGTTATACAGAGCAGAAATAACTCCTCAATAATAAAAAAGCCTGCTTTAAAATACGTTAAAGTTACCCTGCCGAAAAAAGAAGAATTAATTTCATTTAGCAGACCAATAGAGTATAGAGATTCATCTAAAAATCCCATAGTATTAATCGGATGTTCTTATACTGAAGGTTTTGGTTTAAATGAAGATGAAACATTTTCAAGAAAGCTGGCAGATTATACGGACAGAACCGTATATAACAGAGGAAGAAGCGGTACGGGTTTGCCTTATTTGTATTATCAATTGTCAGATAATGAAATATTAAGCCAAATGCCCAAAAATACCGAGTATATAATTTACACTCTTATACCCGATCATTTTCCCAGAATGTTCAGATATAGAAATTTTGTTCTGTCGGGCGACCATACTTTAAGATATAAGATTAAAAACGGTAAACTTGTTCAAGACAAGCTTTTGTTTCCTTCTCTTCACAGCTTAAATACTGCTATTGTTATAGAAGAATTTCTTGCAAATAAGCGATATGAAAATAAAGAAAATACTAAAAATTTATTTCATAAAATAATATCAGAATCCGATAAAATAATAAAACAGTATTTTGATAATGCAAAATTGGTTATATTATATATAAAAAATCCATTGGATAATGATACACACGAATATGATGAAATGATAAATGAACTCAAGAATATAGACAGCAATATAGAAATAATATACATAAATGATTTAATTCCCGAGTTGTACGAGAGAGAAAACTGGATAGAAGACAATGACCATCCGTCAGGAAAAGCGTGGGATAAAATTGTTCCAGTACTTTGCAAAAAATTGGGAATGTCTTAAATATCAACATCCTTCATCATCGAAATAAGTGTGGAAATAGTAGAGTCCATTGTAACTGTATCGGAAATTCTTTGTTGAAGGAATGCATTTATTTGAGGCATTAATTCAATAGCAATATCAAGCTTAGGGTTAGAACCAGCATTATACATACCGACATCTATCAAATCTTTATTTTCTCTGTATAGAGCCATAAGTTTACGCATTTTATAAGCTGCTTGTTTATGTTCATCCGTTACAATTTCGGTAAATAAACGGCTTATGCTTCCGAGGACATCAATAGCAGGATAATGGTTCATTTCAGCAATTTTTCTGGAAAGGAAAATATGCCCGTCTACAATACCTCTTACCGTATCAACGACAGGGTCATTAATGTCATCTCCTTCCATAAGAACGGTATATAATGCGGTAATTGAGCCTTTTGGACTGTTACCGCTTCTTTCCAGCACTCTTTGGAGCCAAGAAAATATTGAAGGAGGATATCCTTTAATGGTAGGCGGTTCTCCGATTGAAAGCCCTACTTCTCTTCCTGCCATGGCGCAACGGGTAACGGTATCCGTCATTAAAAATACTTTTTTGCCTCTGTCCCTAAAATATTCGCAAACAGCAGTTGCCGCATGCAGACATTTTTGTCTTATTAAAGGCGGCTGGTCGCCTGTTGAACAGACAATAACGGATTTTCTCATGCCTTCTTCACCGAGAGAGTTTTCAATAAACTCTTTGACTTCTCTTCCACGTTCTCCGATAAGAGCTACAACGTTGACATCCGCATCGGAATTTCTTGCAATCATACCGAGCATAGTACTTTTACCTACTCCAGAGCCTGCAAAAAGTCCCATTCTCTGTCCTGCACCTAATGTCAGCATTGAATCTATGGCTCTTACGCCTGTTGAAAATACTGTTTTAATAATTGGTCTGTCAAAAGCCCCCGGTGGCGGATTATCTATATTCACCCACTGTGCTTCTCGTATATCCATAGGCTTCCCGTCAATCGGTTCACCTAAAGGACTTATTAATCTGCCCAACAGAAAATCACCTACGGGGATACTTATTGATTTTCCTGTTGTTGTAACTAAACTTCCCTGTCCAATACCTGCTCCGTCATATAACAACAGTAATTGTGCGCTCTCACCTTTAAATGCAACAACCTCTGCAGGCTTTTTTTCACCTTCGTATGTTTCTATAAAGCACAAATCCCCTATTTTTAATCCCGGGAGTTTAACTTCAACCGTTAAACCGAGCAATTTGGATACTGTTCCCTTATAAGAATACAATTTTGTTGAATTTATTATATTTATTGCCTGTTCTTTTACGTATTGTATTGATTTTTCAGTGCTTTGATTTAACATATTTTATTACCCGAAATTATAATTAACCGATTCACCGATTGTGTCAACAGCCTCTACTCTGATATCAGTAATAAGCTCTGAATAAGAGATAACGACGATAGTAGGAATATGTCTTTCCAAAAGCTGATACAAAGGAAGTCTGATTCTTGGCGAACAAAGAATAACAGGTTGAACATTTATGCTTTGATGAGCTCTTATTAAAGTGGAAGCGGCAGATTCAATAAGTTCCTGAACTTGCATAGGATTTAACAAAAACATAGTACCCAGTTCGGTTCTTTGACAGCTGTCATCCAGTGTTTTTTCCCATTCGGGAGATAATGTAAGCGCATATAATATTTTATCAGGAGTGCAGTTTGCAAGACATATTTGTCTGCCAAGAGCCGCCCTTAAACGCTCGGATAATATGTCGGGCTCTTTTGAAAATCTTGCATAATCGCAAAGTCTTTCAAATATGAACATAATATCTCTTATTGAAACTTTTTCTCTGATTAAGTTAACAAATATCTTACGCAAATCGCTTGTGGAAATAATTGTTGGTACCAAATCGTTAACAAGCGTAGGATCCTGACCTTTAACAAGTTCCATAAGCTTAAGAACATCGGTTTTTGTCATTACTTCATCAACATACTTTCTTACGCAGTCCTGCAAGTGAGTGATGATAACATCAACCGTTTCAACGGCAGTTATGTCTTTAAAAGTTTTTAAATATTCACTGTCCATCCAATATGCTTGTGTTTGATAAGTAGGGTCAATACCGATAATCGCATCTTTTGGCACTTCTCTGCCCGTTGCATCCCATTGATCG
>CANQLK010000118.1 GCA_947624665.1 Candidatus Gastranaerophilales bacterium | reverse complement strand
AAATCCGCTTCCTATGTCGGTTACAACTGCATCTATCGTTTTAAATAACCATTTTTCATAAGCTTTGATTGTGTTTGTATTATATTTATTTACGGTTAAGATTATTTTTTTATAGTTATGTTTTTCTGCTTGTTTCTTTATGAATTCAAAGGCTTGTGCTCCCGTTCCTTTATGTCTGAATTCTTTTTTTATATACAATTTTGATAAAAATAAATAATCTTTTTTATAACTTAATCCGAAGTAACCTGCTTTTTCGTTGTTAATTTTAATAATGAAATATTCATAATTTTCATTTTTTATTTGCTCTTTAACAGCAAGCGGTGATTGGAATTTATTTATCATATATTCGATTTGTTCTTGGGATAATAAATCAACCCAATACTCATGCCAGATAAGAGAAGCCAAAGAGCATAGTTCTTCAATTTCCGATATAGTGTTATTAACGTGTTTAAAAGTAATCATAGGAATTAAAATTCTTTCTTTATAATTGCTGCGAGTGCTTTTAATTCTTGGAATAAATCTTTGAACTGTTCGGGGTATAAAGATTGAGCGCCGTCACAGAGAGCTGTTTCGGGTGAATGATGAACCTCAATAATTAATCCGTCGGCACCTGCTGCCACTGCTGCTTTTGACATAGGGGCAACTTTATCCCTTAATCCCGTTGCATGGCTCGGGTCAACGACTATAGGAAGATGGCTTATTTTTTGTACTACGGGTATTGCGCTGATATCAAGAGTATTTCTTGTCATTCGTTCAAAAGTTCTAATACCTCTTTCGCATAAAATAATCTCTCTGTTACCGCCTGACATTATATATTCTGCGGACATCAATAATTCTTCTATTGTTGCACTCAAACCTCTTTTTAATAAAACAGGTTTTCTTATTTCTCCAAGACTTTTCAGCAGATTGAAGTTTTGCATGTTTCTTGCTCCAACCTGAAGAATGTCCACATATTTTAAAAACATCGGAATTTGTGCAACTTCCATAACTTCCGAAGTTACAATCATGTTATATTTGTCTGCTACTTCTCTTAAAATTTTTAAGCCTTCTTCTCCCAATCCCTGAAATGAATAGGGTGAAGTTCTCGGTTTAAAAGCACCGCCTCTTAAACATCTTACACCGCATTCGCTTAATTTTTGCGCTGTAATTTCCATTTGTTCGTAACTTTCGACCGTACAAGGGCCTGCTATCATGCCTATATGTCCTCCGCCGAACTTTACGCCGTTTACATCTATTATAGTGTCTTCTTCTTTAAATGTTCTGCTTACAAGTTTATATGGTGAAGATATTCTTATTACTTCTTTTACACCGTCTAAAAGTTCTATATCCCTTTTATCCGTTATGTTTTTACCTACAGCTCCGATTACGGTGTGCTCTGCACCTTTTGATATATGTGCATCAAATCCTTTTTCTTTTATAAAATTGACTACATTCTTTATTTTGTCTTCCGATGCATTTTCCTGCATTACTATAAGCATAATTTTTACCTTTCTATCTAAATTTATTATATACAAAAAAATTTTAAAATATTTGTTAAATATTTGATTTTAAGCCGTGCGTTTATTTATACTTTTAAATAGTTTTAATTTGTAGGGTCTATTTATGCATAAATTAAGCAGGTTTTTAATATATTTTTTGTTTTTTATTTTATCTTTGGCGGGAATAATATTTATCAGGTATTACTCTGCATATAACTGCTTTTGGGGTGATGATTTTGAATTCTCGATATACAGTCCGAACGAAGGTATTTTTGATTGTCTTTTTGGGCCTAACAGGCTTGAACACGGCGGATATTATTTAGGTGCTTTCTTATGTAAATTTATATGTTTCGAGCTTCCTTTACTCTTGCATATTCATCCGTCCGATTTTATTATTCAACTCGGTTTTTTCAATGCTTTTATCTTTATTATTGTTGCACTTATTGCCGCAAAATTTATTATATTAAATAAAAAATCACTATGGTTGTATTTTTGCGGATTTTGTTTATTCTTCTGTTATTCGATTTATTATGGAATATTCAGTGACGTTTTTATTGTAAATTATACTTTTTATCGTTATTTCTTTTCCTTGTTGTTCTATTGTACTTTTTGGCATTACATTTACAAACAGATTATAAACGGCAATTCTTTAAATAATAATACATTACAACTTACTACTGCTTGTTTTTGCGGCTTTGTTACAGGAACTTCGGTTGAAATAACTTTCATATCATCGGCTGTTTCCGCTTTGTTTATCATTGTTTACAATGCAGTTATTTCCTTGTTCGTTAAAAATAATCGGAAATCATTAAAATTTAATTTGAATAAAAATTTCTACCTGCCTGTATTGTTTTTCTTTATCGGTATTATTTTATTTACAACTACCCAAGGTTTTAGAGAAGTATCCTCCTCAAGAGGTTTAGATCATATATATTTGAATTGGAATTTATTTAAAGAATTTTGTAAGATATTTTTAGTTCGTTATTTTGCAGATATTTATTTGTATTGGATATTATTTACAATTATTTTAATACCTTGTGTAATCTTTGCCATAAAAAAATCCGAGTTAAAAAAAGTTGTGTTCCCTTTAATTTTATTAATTCCTGTTTTGATTATGATATTTTCTTTAGTATTGTGCGGAAAAACCTTTTTAAATTTGTATACTCCGGATGGAAACTTTTTTATAGAACATCACAATATTTTATATTTATATAAAATGCTAATTTTAATTCCGTTTTTAATGATTTTCGGATATTTTATAAAAGCGGTTTGCTATTTACAAAAATCGAGAAAAATAAAAAGCGTTATTTTAACTTTATTTTCGGCTTTAATATTTTTTGGGTCAATCACTATTATTTATGTATTATGGCAAAGTAAAGAACATATTGACTTTATGAGAGAGTTTATGTATGTAAGAAGGGTGAATTTCTATATAGCCGAAAAAGTGCTTAGATTTAATTATTTAAAAAATCAAATTCCAAATCTTCCCATAGAAACGTGTATGTCTCACAAATACTTTATTGATACCGATTTTAGCAATATGGGAATTCACACGGATAATAAGCTTTCGCTTGTATATTATAAAAATATTTATAAGGATAATAAAGCTGTCGATATGGGTTATAAATATTCAAAAGACGGGTTAAAAAAGTTCTATAATGACGGCGGGGTGTTTTACGAATACGAATTAAAAGATATTAAATTTTCAAGATTATTAAAGGATGATTTTGTATTAAACAGAAATGTTTCAGAAGAATATGTTGAAAAAGAATCAAGTAAGTGCTACCTTTATGATTAAAAAGGAGAATATATGCCAAAGAATATTCTGTTTATTATAGATGAAATCGAGCTGAAATATTTTGAATTTAATGATTTGGTTACTAACTTTTGGTTTATAAAAGAATTTTTAAAAAGAGATTATATTGTTGATGTAGCTGTTAAAGGCGATTTATTTATAGAAAATGCTAAGGGTTGTGTTAATTCATACGGTTCATATTTGGAAAAGGGCAATATTTTCTATGAAAAAGAGCAAAAGAAGAAGATTATAAACGAATATGATATAGTATTTTTCAGACCCGATCCGCCCGTTGACATAAACTATATAAATGCTTGTTATGTATTTGATTTTGTTGATAAAAATAAAACTCTTTTAATAAATAACCCTTCCGAGATAAGAAATTTCAACGAAAAGTTTCATATCAACTATTTCCCCGAATTTGTGCCTGAAAATATAGTTACAAGTAATACAGAGATGATAATGGATTTTGTATCCGAAAAAGAAGAGGCAATATTAAAACCGTTAAACAGATGTTTTGGAAGCGGTGTATATTATATGCAAAAGGGGGATAAGAATTTATTAACCATTATAAACAATATGACAGAGAACGGAAAAACCTCGGTAATGGTTCAGAAATACATTCCGGAAGCCAAATTCGGAGATAAACGAGTTTTAATTATCGGTGAAACCGTGTTGGATGAATGTATACAAAAGATACCGCCGAAAGATAATTTTAAATTTTCAATACATTCGGATAAATATTTTAGAGATGCGAAATTAAGCACTAACGAAAAAATTATGGCTGAAAAAATTGCCAAACTGTTATCGGAAAGAGGGTTATTTTTAACCGGGCTTGATGTTATTAATGAAAAGGTTATTGAAACCAATGTTACCAGTCCTTGTTATTTTATAAGGGAAATTAATCAGCACTATGGTATTCATTTTGAAGATAAAATCATGATGCTTATAGAGAAATTAATTGAAAAACAATTTGGTTCGGAAAGGCTTTATGCTCTTAACAAGTAATTCTGCAGACTATATATTTAATAAAAATCAACTTACGGAAATATTTATTTCGGGGTTTAAACAAGAAGAAGCTATTGGTGTTGAATCCGAGAAAATACTTGTTTATGAGAACACGAATAAAGCCATAGAATATAGTACAGCGGTACAAATACTTGAAAATTTTGATGAAAATATATGGCAAAAAATATATGATAACGAAAATGTAATCGGGTTAAGAAGCGAAGACGGGGTTATATCGTTAGAACCGGGAAGCCAAATTGAAATCAGTCTTAAGCCTTATAAACGTATTGACGATATAACCGAAAAGCTTGCTCTATTTTATAAA
Source organism: Candidatus Gastranaerophilales bacterium (assembly GCA_947624665.1). Lineage (GTDB taxonomy): Bacteria > Cyanobacteriota > Vampirovibrionia > Gastranaerophilales > Gastranaerophilaceae > Avigastranaerophilus. The sequence goes on along the minus strand of CANQLK010000118.1, from coordinate 1,189 downwards.
GAGCTTTCGGCTTATGCGGGGAAATTCGGGGCAAAAGTTCTTGATATGGGAATTCAACCCGTTTCAAGCTATGAATATATTAATATAATTCCCAAAAAACGGTATGAATTTATGACAAAATATCTTCCCGAAAAAGGTTTAAAACCGTTTATTATGATGAGAGAGACAGCGGGTATTCAGGCTAATTTTGATTATAAAAATGAAGAAGATGCAATAAAAAAACTTTCTTTGGCAATGAAATTAAGTCCCGTTATAAGTTCTTTGTATGCCAATTCTCCTATAAGAAACGGAATATTATCGGGATATAAGTCATTTAGGGCAAATTCCTGGCTGAATGTAGATGAAGAAAGGTGCGGTTTTATAAGCAAAAAACTGTTCGAACAGCCTTGTGATTTTTCATTTGAGGATTATGTCGAAGTTCTTCTTGACGTACCTATGATTTTTATTCAAAAGGGGAATATTTATATGCAGACTTCCGAAACTTTCAGAAGCTTTATGCAGAACGGATATAAGGGTTTAAAGGCTCAAATATCCGATTGGGAAAATCATTTAAGCCTGTATTTTCCTGATGTAAGGCTTAAAAGTTATATAGAAATTCGAAATCATGATGCCCAAAATGCTCAAATGACCTTTAGTGTTCCTGCTTTTTGGAAGGGAATAATGTATAATCAGGATGCAATGGACGAAGTGAACCTGATTTTATCCGAATATAATTATGATGATTATATGAATTTAAGAAAAGATTCACCTGTATATGCACTAAAATCGAAGCTTGGGGATACGGAAATATCCGATTTGGTTAAAGAAATTTTTGATATTTCATATTTCAGTTTGAAACAAAATAATCTTGACGAAGAAAAATACATTGAACCTGCAATGGAATATATAAAAGATAAACGGGTTCCCGCTGATGATATAATTGATAAATACAATAGTTTGTAAAACTTTTTATTATTAAACTTGTATAAATGTCATGTTTTTATTAATCTTGACAATAGCTTTAAACCTCAAAGTTTAATAATGAAAGAGAAGATGTGATGAAAAAGATAAATGCGGTAATAAGTATTTTAAGTTTGATATTATATGCGCAGAAAGCTTGTGCGGTCGGGGTTGATGAAGCAATAGAAAAGTATTTTGCTCCGTTTTCGGATAAATTTTCCGAAGTTATATTTGCCCCCGTTAATATAGC
>CANQLK010000117.1 GCA_947624665.1 Candidatus Gastranaerophilales bacterium | reverse complement strand
TCAGGACAGCCTGCAACAACTTCAATACCGTTTTGCATAAATGACATCATAGGTCTTGCCCCCATTCCGCCTGCTATAACTTTACTTACTCCCTGAGATGCTATCCAGTTTGTACTTTGGCAAGAAATACCTTCTTCGGGAACTTTTTCTTCTATATTTATTATCTCTTTTGTGCTTGGATTTATTTCTGCTATCGTAAATGAATCACAATGTCCAAAATGTCCGCATAATCTTCCTTCACTTGTCGGAATACAAATTTTCATAATTTTATCTCCTTTTAATTTTTCAATATTTGTCTGTAATAAAATAGCACTTTCTAATGCTTCTGTTTCAGTGATATTATGTCTTTTGGCATAATCTCGCAGTATATTTAAAATATCTTCATTAATTCTTCTGTTAAACGGCACTTTTTTCAGGCAGGTCTTTTTCCTTCCTGACATTTCCCGTCTGCCACCCCATTTTGAATTTTGACATTTCATAATTAAACTATCTCAAAATATCTTGATTATGTCAATACTTTTTCAAGTTGCATTTTTATTTAATTTATGCTAGTTTCTTAGGGAAAGGAGAATAGCCATGAAAATTCATCAAATCAGAAGCGCAACAATAATTATTACATATAACAATAAAAGATTTTTAATCGACCCATGGCTTATGCCAAAAGATTATATGAGCGGTTTTGAAGTAGGCGTAAATTCTAATGTAAGACAACCAAGGGTTGAACTTCCGATTTCTATAGAGAAAATTGTGAATGTTGATGCGGTTATTCTGACTCACTACCATCCCGACCATTGGGATGATTTTGCAGCTAAGGCAATTAATAAAAATATTCCTTTCTTTGTTCAGTCGAAAATTGACAAAGAATTAATCGAAAATTTAGGTTTTAAAGATGTAAGAGTGATAAGCGAAAACGGAACTGATTATGAAGGGATAAAATTATACAAAACCAATTGTCAGCACGGCAAAAGAGAAACCGTTAAACCTTTATGCCTGCAAGCGGGTTTACCGTATGACGCAATGGGAATAGTATTCAAATCCGATAACGAAAAAACATTGTACGTTGCAGGAGATACTATTTGGTGCGAAGAAGTAAAAGAAGCACTTGATAAACACAATCCCGATGTAATCGTTACAAATTCCTGCGGTGCTACCGTTATAAATGGCGAAAGATTAATTATGAATTTAGATGATATGAAAGAAATTTCATCATATTGTAAAAATTCAACCGTTATTGCGAGTCACATGGATACGGTAAGCCACCTGACGGTTACAAGAGATGATATTAAAAATCTGAAATTAAATAATGTTTTAGTGCCTGATGATAATGAAACATTAGATTTTTAATAAGAAAAATATGTGAATTTTTATATTATTATGAGCAGCAATCTTTGCATCCGCCTTTATCGGAAACACAGTCTATACACTTCTTTGGAAGTTGTCCGCCTTTAAGACTATGTTTACAGCTTATTAACCATTTAGGCTCTTTGCAGGAACATTGTTTCATAAAATCAAGAAAATTCACAAATTTTATCAGAACATCTTGTGTCATTGAATATTCAACAGCACTTGCATTTTTATCAGCCGAAGTTTTTTCTATTTCTAAAACTTGGTTTAAAAAATTCGAGATTGTATTATGTCGGTATATTTTTAATTGAATAAAGTTTGTACCCTCTTCAGTCAGAGTAATATTGCCGTAAGGTACATAATTTATAAGCCCTTTTTTTGCTAAAGTTTTTATAGCCGTAGCGGTTGATGCACCGCCAATTTTTAAATGTTTTGAAACATCTTTAACTATAATATTTGAATTATTTTTTGAAATATCATAGATGGCAAGCAAATATTTTTCTAAACTTTGCGTAAGTGTCTTTTTTATTTGTCGAGTGGTTTGAATGCTGTTTTTCGCCATTATTCAGTCCCTTTATAACAAATATTTTTCAGTTATAATACAATAAAATAAAAACAGGGGCAATTTATGAAAAAGATATTATGCTTTGGAGATAGCAATACTTGGGGATATATCCCGAACTTAGGCACAAGATATGATGAAAATACAAGATGGACTTCAATATTACAAAACCTTTTAGGAAAAAATTATGAAATAGTTGAAGCAGGCTGCTGCAACAGAACTTGTTTTATTGATAACCCCGACGGCATTGAGCAAACAGGATATAAAGTTTTACCAAAGTATTTAGATAATACCTTTGATATTGTGATTTTGGCTCTCGGCATAAATGACATTCAAAAGTTTTTTAATCCGAGTTTAACAGATATTAAAAAAGGAATTGAAAATTTAATCAGCATAACAAAAAATATATGCCCAAAAGCAAAAATTATTGTAATTTCTCCATCCCGCTTATCAAATTGTGTTAAAACGCAATATTTTAAAAGGCAGTTTGATAATTTAGCAATTGAAAAATCAACTCATTTTTCAGAAATTTATAAAAAGTCGGCAGAAGAAAATAACTGCCTGTTTTTTGATTGGGATAAGATTGTTGAAGTTTCACCGCTTGACGGACTGCATTTTTCAAAAGAATCTCATTATAAAATTGCTCACGAAATATATGAATTTTGTTTTGCATCTATTAATTGTTGAAATTCATCTATTGAAATATATCCGTTTCTCAAATTTGATTTAAAATGTCCGGAAAAGTTTTTATTATTTTCTTGTTCTTTCTCTTTTACTTCAGGCGTTTTTGCTTTTTTAAAAGGATTTAAACTAAATTTTTTATTGTGTTTTGTCATCCAAATATTTAATTTTGGAAGCAATACTCCAAGCATTAAGGCAGAGTATGCAATACCCGACATTTGAGCAATATTAAGTTTTCTAAGATTTTTTGCGACATTGCCGCCTTGAGCTATTATTTCTTTTTGAGATTTTAAAGAAACATCTTTAAGCCAATGTTTAATGCCATTACCTTGTTGTGAAATATTAAACAATTTTGTTTGCTTAGGGTCTAATATTTGTCCCACTCCTTTTGCTACAAAACCTCCTAAAACAAGCCAATTCAAAAATCCCAAATAATCTCTAACATTTGTTTCTCTTAATTCTGTTGAATCTTTAGATGCAAAAATTCTGCCTAAAATCAGAGTTCCGTAAATCGTTTTTATAGCATTACCTCCTGTTGCAGGGCCTGTAAATTCCAACTTATTAATTAAATCAGAAGGCTTTTTTAATCCCATAACTTTAGAAAGCATTAATAAAAATACGCCTGCCGATAACATTTTTTTAGCTAATAACCCTTTTTCTCTGCCTTTGTTATTTTTATCTTTAACATTATCTTCGTAACCGTTTTCGCCGACAAAATTATCAATTCCCGTTCTTTTTTTCGTTAATTGTCTGTTTATATATTGGTTTGTTATTGCCAATAACATTGAAGCAGGTATTGCAAGTGCAATTTTTGAGTTATTTAAAAATTTTAATTTTTTAATTATTTCTTCTGCGCGCGCTCCTTTTTTAAAGAATATATTTTTACCCGCATCAACCGTATCTCTTAAAATATGAGTTAAATTAGCACTGAATTCTTTATCTTTAGATTTTAGAATAATATTATTATCAGCGCCCAATAAACGAATAATATCATCTTGAACAATTGATAATGTTTTCTTTGTTGTGGATTTGTCAACATCATTTGTGATTAAACCTGTAAGTGTTTTAGCAATTTTATCTGTTTTCCCCTTATCAACAGAAGAAAATGCTTTATATTCACTTCCGACCAGTCCCGTTATAGAATTTAATACTCCGTCAACAAACCCTTTTGGAGTTTTATCCGTTTTAGAGAAAATTTCATTAAATGTTTGAAGCCCTTTATTTGTAATCCAACTTGAATTATTTGTTTTAATATTAGGTTTATAAAACTTATTTAATAATTTTGATGAAAGAATTGCAAAGACGGTTGCACTGAATTCGGCAATAAAAGTGCCTGTATATTCTCTAAACCCCATCTCAATTCCTGCTTGTTTTCCTCTGTTTTTGGTTTCTACTATTGTTCTTGGTGTATCCATAGCGAATACATCAACAAAAGATGCATTAAGCATATCGTTATTATTCAAAGTATAAAGAGCCTTTGAAATAGGAGTTAAATTGATAGCTTTAAAATTCATATTTTGCGTAGTTTTAGTGTTTATTTTCATGTGTTTATCCCTTTTAATTATTGTATTAATTGTTATTTTCAGCGGCTAAAGCATATAAAATAGCCTTAAACAAAATGTTTAAGGACTACATATAAAGTAAAAAAATTATTGCAACAAAATTAAGTCCTTAAACATAAGAACTTGCAACAACAAATTTGTACTTTAACTAAATTCAAATTAATCATATTTTTATTATTTAATAAAAATAATCCTTGTCAATAGCAAATGTTGAAAAAGTTTAATATTTGTAATATGTTAGGGTATAGCATAACATTTTAATTGCTTTTAAATATCACAAGCAAAAAGGAAATAAAAATGAATAGGGAAGAATTATTAAAATTATATGATTCAGATTTAGAAGAACTGATTTTAAAGGCTGAAAAAATTACTAAAGAAAACTTTAGGAATGAGGTAGAGATATGTTCCATAATTAGCGCTCGAACAGGAAAATGTTCAGAAAATTGTAAATACTGTTCTCAAAGTTCATATAACCATGCTGATATAATTTGCCACCCTTTGTTATCAGTTGAAGAAGTCTATAAATCTGCACTTAAGGCAAAAGAAAACGGGGCAACGAGATTTTGCATAGTTACCTCGGGAAGAAGCGAACAAGGTGACGATTTTGAAAAAATCTTAGAGATGATTAAATCAGTTTCTTCAATACCCAAAATACATTGCTGTGCTTCTTTAGGCTTATTAGATGAGGAACAGATTAAAAAAATAAAAAAAGCCGGAGTTGAAAGGTTTAACCACAATATCAACACCTCAAAAAATTACCACTCTAAAATTTGTACAACACATAATTTTGAAGACAGAATTAAAACAGTTAAATCAATTAAAAGAAACGGCATTGAGGCTTGTTGCGGTGTAATCTTGGGAATGGGTGAAACAAAATTTGATAGAATTGATATGGCACTATCATTAGCGGAGTTAAACCCCAAAACCGTGCCTATAAACGTATTAAATCCAATTATAGGTACGGCTTTAGAAAATTACGGTGATAAAATTACGGAAGAAGAAGTTCTAAGAACAATTTGCATATTTAGAATTGCAATGCCAAAAGCGATTTTAAGATACGCCGGCGGAAGAAATACAAGGTTATCTGAAAAAACTCAAAAGTTAGGTTTAAGAGCAGGAATTAACGGACTTCTTGCAGGAGATTATCTGACAACTAAAGGCGAGGAAGTAAAAAAAGATAAGGCAATGTTGAAAGAATCGGATTTAGAAATAGCAGAGTATTGAATTTCGCTGTCTTGAAATTGCTTTGCGCTCGGTCTCGTCGCTCATTCGGCTGCCGCCTTGAACTCGCTTCCGTCCTCGCTTTCCGGACTTTGTCCGTCCGCAATTTCGCTGTCTTGAAATTGCTTTGCGCTCGGTCTCGTCGCTCATTCGGCTGCCGCCTTGTACTCGCTTCCGACCTCGCTTTCCGGACTTTGTCCGTCCGCAATTTCGCTGTCTTGAAATTGCTTTGCGCTCGGTCTCATCGCTCCTTCGGCTACCGCCTTGTACTCGCTTCCGTCCTCGCTTTCCGTAAAAATTTACTCGGACATTATTTTATTTTTAATTTTTTTAAACGGACTTTTTTGGAAATAGCAGTTCAACCCAAAACACAAAGCCAACTAAAAAGTAAATTAATCGTAAACTACAAACTACTCAAATAACCACAACTCTGCCGACGAAAAAGGTACAGTGTACCTTTTGAGGAGAGGGGAGAACCGTTGTTTTCTTTGAAAACAACCGTGAGATTTCGAGACAAAAAAAACAGACCTTCGTCTGTTAAATGGTG
>CANQLK010000116.1 GCA_947624665.1 Candidatus Gastranaerophilales bacterium | reverse complement strand
TACTCGCTTCCGACCTCGCTTACCGGACTTCGTCCGTCCGCAATTTCGCTGTCTTGAAATTGCTTTGCGCTCGGTCTAGTCGCTCATTCGGCTGCCGCCTTGTACTCGCTTCCGACCTCGCTTACCGGACTTCGTCCGTCCGCAATTTCGCTCGTTTTGTAACCTTTTCAATACGCCACTCGCATATTTTATTCACACTTTCGGCTTATCGTAAAAATTTACTCGGACAATTTTTCTTGTCTTTTGAAAATAAATCATTAAATAGAAAACAGGTAGTATGATTATCTTTTTCCAAGTTGTTAACAAAAGTTAACAAATACAAAATAAAAATTAAAGTCAGAATGCAAAAAGGTCGATAAGCAGAATAGAATAACAAATAACAATGGAGAAAGACAATGGGTTTAGCAGCATCACAAGCAAGATTTTTAGGAATAACCGCCAGAAAGTCTAACATAGAATATGAAGGACAACAGGTTAACCAACAGCGTACTGCTTTGGCTGAAGAGGTAAATGCTTTATACAATAAGTTAATTGCATTAAAGTTACCTATAGCACCTGATACAACCGAATTTTACGAATCAAATTATTCGTTTAAAATTTCTGATACTTCATCAAAAAACAATGGAGATTATGTAATAAAAAATTATTATGAAAATCCGGATGGAGAAACATATTTTGTAACGGCAGAACGTACATATAATACGATAGAAGCTCAAGGAAGCAATTTATCATATTCCGGTTGGAAGCTTTACTACAATGAAGAAAATCAATTAATGATTGTAGACGAAATGAACAACAAGGAATATAACGTTACTGAGAATGTATCTGAAGAAAAGAGAAAAGAAATGGTTGACTTGATAAATCAGGGAGCATTCACAGAGGAAGATAAGATTCCGGAAGATACCAATTTCTTCTCATATAAAGTTGACGGAAAGACACATTATATTCCTGATTTCATAGTTAATAATTATAAAGATACAAATTCAAGATTAGATTCATATACGGAAGAATCTGTATCGAAGAAAGAAACCGTATCATTTGAGAATGCAAGAATTACATTTGATGAAAATAACAGAATGAGTGCAATAAAATTAGACGATTCATCAACAAAATTAGATGTAGGCACAACAAGAACTTATGATACCGAAGGTTACGATGCCGCATTGAGAGATTATACAATGAGCAAAGATGAATACGATAAAAGAGTTGCTGATTTAAATGCTCAAACAGAATCCTTGCAGCAAGAAGATAAGGTTCTTGAATTGAGATTAAATCAAATAGGAACGGAGCAAAACGAGCTTCAAACCGAGTTAGAAGCAGTAAAAGAAATATTAAAGAAGAATATTGATAATACATTTAAGACATTTGCATAGAAAAAAGGCGAACACAAATAAGCACAGAAGGAAAGTAAGAGATGAGTTACAAGAATGACAGTTACTTGGTAATATCGAACAAGTACGGCGGATTGAGCAGTGATGCGAAAGCCGTACTGTTCGAAACATATGATTTACTGAGAGATATAACGGTATCGGGTTCGGCTTCGGATGGAGCGGGATTTGGAACGGCAGGCAGTTTCTTATGGAAGCTGGCAAGTATGATATCACCGGCATCATTCATGTCAACAATGGGTGGCGGCTCGGATATTAATATTCCCGGTACTTCATATTGGACTCCGAATAATATGACGAGCGGAAGCAATTCATCATTCGGTATCGGTTCATTATCGCAGTATTCAGGTTTTACCGGTGGCGCAAGCCCAATTATACAAGGTTTCGGAGTAGCTAATGACGGATATCTCACGGGAGGTGCATCGTCATTGACCTCCGTAGCGGAAATAGCTGGTTCAACAGGTGTTAATGCACTTGCATACACTGCTGGTCTGGCTTCGGGTTTCGGATTCGGCGACAGTTTTCTGTTGCCTGCGGCAGGTGTTGTATCAGGATTTGGCGGTATTTTACAAGCCATTTCACCTTATTTGGGTTCCTTCGGACTCGGTACAACAATGATAGGTAACTTATTACAAGGTGTATCCAGCGCTCCATTAGCTGCTTATCAGAAAGTTACAAGTAATATCCTTTCTAATGCCGATACCATACTTCAAAATAAAGTAAAGAACATAGAAACGGTATGCAAAATGTTAGACGCTCAAAATGACGTTGTTAAAAAGATGTTAAAAGATGATATGGATGGAATGAAAGATAAAATTCAGAATATGTAATATTCTTTCTTTATATTCCCTGATATTTCCTTTCGCGCAAACGTTCGTCTTTCCCTTTGTATATATACAGCATTCAGGCCTTCCTTTCGGAGGGTCTGTTTGTTATATATATTTTTTGCAAATACGAAAAAAAACACCTATAATAAATAATTATGAAACAGAAATCTTTATTTGACGTTATATCACCTATAATGACGGGGCCATCGAGTTCTCATACCGCAGGTGCCGTAAGGCTTGGGCTATTGGCAAGGAAAATATATAAATCAACTCCCAAGAAAGTAACTTTTATTTTATATAATTCTTTTGCGCAAACAGGAAAAGGTCACGGTACGGATAAAGGTCTTTTGGCGGGACTTTTTGGCTACAGTGTTGAAAGCGATAAAATTAAAACAATCTTTGATACACCTCAGGCTAAAGAAACGGAATATCATTATCAGTTTGAACAAAATACCGACAGACACCCGAATGCCGTTGATTTTATTTTGGAAGGCGATATTAATATGTTAATTTCGGGTAATTCCGTGGGGGCAGGCAATGTTGAGATTATCAAAATAGATGATTTTTCTACTCAAATTACGGGTGAGTATAACACTTTGCTTCTGTTTTATAAAGATAAACCGGGCATGATTTCAAAAGTTTCTTCATTAATTCAGGAAGAAAATATTAATATTGCCTCATTGGAATGTGACAGAAATGCCAAAGGCAAAACCGCATCTATGTGTATTTGTTTGGACTCTTCCATATCTTCATCCGTAATACAAAAAATTGAAAACATTGATGACGTTTATTTTGTTAGAAATATTGAGAAATTAGAGGTCTGAATTGGAATATTCAATAAGTACATTTGAAAAATTAATTTTAACCTGTCAAAACGAAAATAAAGAAATATATGAAATAATGCAGGAAAAAGAAGTTTATGACTTTGAAATAAGTATAAATGAAGTGCGCTCAAAAGTTTTAAGAAATATACAGGTTATGAAAGAAGCAATATCAAAAGGATTAAAGTCATCCGAAAAATCTTTGAGCGGATTATGCGGGGATGATTGCATAAAACTTACCGAAAAATATAAAAAACAAAGCGCACTGTTCGGTAATCTATATGAAAAAATAACGACATACGCACTTGCTACAATGGAAGAAAATCTGAGAATGAACAGAATAGTAGCATGTCCGACGGCAGGTTCTTGCGGAATTGTTCCTGCGGTGATAATTGCTTTATCGGAAAAGTTCGGATTAACCGAAGAACAAGAAATTAATGCTTTAATAACAGCAGGAACCATAGGATTAATAATATCAAACAAAGTACCGATGGCAGGCGCAGTAGCGGGTTGTCAGGCAGAATGCGGAACAGCTTCCGCAATGAGTGCAGGTGCTTGTGTACAGATTATGGGCGGAAACGTAAAACAAATTATTAATGCCTCTGCGCTTGCTCTTAAAAATCTGCTGGGACTCACTTGTGACCCTGTTGGCGGTCTTGTGGAAATACCATGCGTTAAAAGAAACGTATTTCTGGCTGTACACGCCATCACCGCTGCCGAACTCGCTTTAGCGGATATTGAAAGCAAAATTCCTCCCGACCAAATAGTTGATGCTATGCTGCAAACAGGACAATTGATGTCCCCTTTATTGAAAGAAACTTCTTTAGGAGGTTTAGCAGCTACAAAAAACGGGATTAATATTATTGATAAAAATTGTATAAAGTAAGGAAATATTTATGTACGTCGAAAAAACTCCCGAAATTATCTCAATTGAACAGTCGTTGATTAATTTCTTGTGTATGAAAAGAGACATAGACCGATTTGTAAATGGAGGCACCAGAAGAATAAAAGGATTAAATTTTGGTATTGATGTACAGGATAAAGGTACTTGTTTTACCGTTAGCATAGGCATGTGTCAGGCATGGTTCAATATCGAAACGGGTTTAAAAGAGCGAGGTAACTGTTTCGGTTTAGATCAATATGTAAGAGAATGGTATAAAGCCGCTTCCGTTAAAGATTCTATCCGAGGCATAATAAATACTAAATCTAAGCATTAAAGATTAAAGTTAACGGATTAAACGGAATTTAATCACTCAAAATTAAATCAGCTTGGAAAATCTTTCCATAGCTTCTATGGTTCTTTGTTTGTCGCCAAAAGAAGTAAGCCTGAAATAGCCATCGCCGTTTCTTCCGAATCCGCTTCCGGGAGTTCCTACTATTTGTGCATTATTTAACAAATAATCAAAAAATTCCCAAGAGGACATATTATTAGGACATTTCAGCCAAATATAAGGAGAATGTTTTCCTCCCGTATACCATATATTTTTCTTATCCATGGTATCGGAAATAATTTTGGCATTTTCACTGTAGTATTGAATATTTTGCTGAATTTGCTCCTGCCCTTTATCCGAAAAAACTGCTTCGGCAGCTTTTTGAACAATATATGGAACGCCGTTAAATTTGGTGGTTTGACGTCTAAGCCAGAATTTACGCAAGTGAACACCTTCTCTTACCAGTTCATCGGGAACAATGGTATAACCGCACCTTGTACCCGTAAATCCTGCCGTTTTTGAAAACGAACAGAATTCAATAGCACATTTTTTTGCACCTTCAATTTCATAGATACTGCTCGGTAATTCTTTTGATTTAATAAAGCACTCATAAGCTGCATCAAAAAGAATGACGGAATTATTTTTTAAAGCGTAATCAACCCATTTTTTAAGACCGTTTCTGTCATAAACAGCCCCCGTAGGGTTATTTGGCGAGCATATATATATAATGTCACATTTAATATTTTCATCGGGCAATGGCAGAAATCCGTTTTGTTCATTTGCATCGGCAAAGATTATTTTTCTTCCCGCCATTATATTTGTATCAACATAAACGGGATAAACAGGATCAGGTACAAGAACAACATTATCAAGTCCAAAAATATCAAGAATATTGCCCAAATCACTTTTAGCACCGTCTGATATGAATATTTCATCGGAATTTAAATCAACATTTTTCTTTAAATAATATTTTTTAATTTCTTCTCTTAAAAAAGCATAACCCTGCTCGGGACCGTAGCCTTTAAATGTTTCTTTAATGCCCATTTCATCTGCGGCTTTTTTTATTGCTTCAACGACAACGGGTGCTAACGGTAACGTTACATCCCCGATTCCCAACCTTATTATATCCGCTTTAGGATTGTTGTCTGCAAATTCTTTTACCTTTTTTGCAATTGTTGAAAACAAATAACTGTCCTGTAATTTTAAATAATTCTCGTTAATATTCATAATTCCCTGCCTATAAAAATATTCTTAAGAAATTATAACCTAAAAATAAGTTTATAGTATAATTAAGTTATATGCAGAAAATAAAGAAGGATAAATAAAAATGGCAGTAAGACAAAGACAACATGAACAAGACCCGATGGTAAGACGAACAAATTTTGAAGCAGTTGAGTCTAATCTGACGGATGAACAGGCAAAATTAGAAGCAAGCAGATGTTTAAATTGCAAAAAACCCAGATGTGTTGAAGGATGTCCGGTTAATATCAACATACCCGCATTTATTCACGAATTAAAAGAAGGCAATATTGAAAAAGCAGGCGAAGTTATCAGAGAATCCAGTTTATTGCCCTCTGTATGCGGCAGAGTATGTCCTCAAGAACGTCAATGCGAAGGAAAATGCGTACTTGGTATTAAATCAGAACCTATCGCTATCGGTGCGTTGGAAAGATATGTCGGAGATTCAACTTCTCTTAAAGTAGGCGAAATCAAAGAAACAG
>CANQLK010000115.1 GCA_947624665.1 Candidatus Gastranaerophilales bacterium | reverse complement strand
GAAAAGAATATATATTGGTCGATACCGCAGGAATAAGAAAAAAATCCAAAGTCGATTGGGGAATAGAAAAATTTGCGGTAGACCGTTCTATTAGGGCAATAAGGGATTGCGATGTCGCTCTGCTTGTAATAGATGCAACGGAAGGCATTTCCGATCAGGATAAAAAAATTGCAGGTACTATTATTGATTCGGGCAAAGCCGTTATTTTAGCCGTAAATAAATGGGATTTGGTTGAAGATAAACAGTCAAATACAATAAATAAATTCGAAAAAGAAATTGAACGGGAAATGCCGTTTTTAAGCTATGCGCCAAAAATATTTATCAGTGCCAAAACAAAGCAAAGGCTTGTAAATATATATAAAATGACGGAAGAAGTATATGAACAGGCTACAAAGAGAATATCTACAAGTTTATTAAACAGAGTTGTTTTGGATGCTGTATCAATGACACCGCCTATAAGCATAAGAGGCAAAAGATTAAAGCTGTTCTATGTAACACAGGTAAAAACTCAGCCGCCTACATTTGTACTGTTTATTAACAGCGAAAAATTTTTAAAAGATAATTATGTTAAATATCTTGAAAATAAATTACGGGAAGCGTTTGGATTTAAAGGAACACCGATAAAAATTCTTGCTAAAGAAAAGGAAGAAAAGAAATGATACAATTGATTTTTAGACTGGTATTAATAATTTTAATCGCATATATAATAGGTTCAATACCAACGGGATATTTAATAGTCAAAAAATTCAAAGGTACGGATATTAGAACAATAGGCTCGGGTTCAACAGGCGCAACAAATGTAAAAAGAATTATGGGAACGAAATGGTTCTTTACCGTAATGCTGTTAGATGCATTAAAAGGAGCAATCCCCGTATTAATTGCTTGTAAATATTTTGATTTTTTGGATTTTATCGGATTAGGCCCCGTATTAGCTTCACTCGGAGCCATTATTGGTCATAGTAAGTCGATATTTTTATCATTTAGCGGAGGAAAATCGGTAGCAACAGGTGTGGGTACCTTAATTGCGTTATGCTGGCCCGTAGGTCTTATTACTGCTTTAATATGGGCTGTAATTACGTATACTACTAAATATGTTTCTTTAGGTTCGGTAATCGCAGTGGCATTGACTCCTGTTTTAATGAATGTATTTGACCAAAATATTTATTATATCTGTTATGCAGCTCTTGGTGCCATTTATGTTATTATTTTACACAGAGAAAACATAAAAAGACTTATGAACGGTAATGAAAATAAAGTCAGAAAATAATGAAACAGTATAACGGAATAAAAATAGTTTCAAAAGCCGAAGTGAGTTCAAAAGACGAACTGGCAATAATATATACCCCGGGGGTTGCGGCTTCATGCCTTAAAATAAAAGATGATATTGAAACTTCCTATGATTATACAAACAGAGAAAATTCGGTTGCAGTAATATCGTTTGATTATCAAAAATCGCTTAAACGGGCAATATTTTTAAAAAATACTCTCGGGATTGATGCTTACCCTTTGGAAATTTCCTCGACGGAAAAAGATAAAATTAAATTGGTTGTTGAAAATATAGAACCCTCATTTGGTGCTATAGATTTGAGTATAATTTCAAAAGAAGTACAAAATATAGATTTCGACATTTCAATCCCTGTTTTAAAAGGAGTTGTTAAAGATTTAAAAGAATTTTTTCTTTGTGTATCAAAAAATTTGTTTATGTTCAGCTATGATACATTAAAGGGAACAATAAGCGAAAAGTCGCTTCAACTGAGGAAGATGGCAGGCGGAGTAATTGAAACGGAATTAACCGAAGAAGAACAAAAAAAGCCTGTCGGAATAATATCGGACGGGAGTGCGGTATTGGGGCTCGGGAATATAGGCGGATATGCAGGGCTTCCGGTTATGGAAGGCAAAGCCGTTTTATTTCAGGAACTTGGTGATGTAAGTGCCATGCCTGTATGTTTAAAGACTCAAAACCCAGAAGAAGTAATTGAAATTGTTTTATTGTTGCAAAATTCATTTTCGGGAATAAACCTTGAAGATATAAAAGCGCCCGAATGTTTTAAAATAGAAAATGAGCTTATAGAAAAGTCAGAAATTCCAATATTTCATGATGACCAACACGGAACTGCCATTGTTGTGGCTGCTGCATTATTGAACGCATTACATTTGGCGGGTAAAAAAATAAACGAGGTAAAAATAGTATTTTCAGGTGCAGGTGCAGCTGCTATAGCGGTATGTAAATTGATTTTGGCATTAGGTGCAAAAGATATTACCATGTTTGATATTGACGGAGCTGTTTATAAAGGCAGAGAACAGAATAATTTTGCACACGAAGAGATTGCAAAATATACAAATCCTAATGATTTTAAAGGAACCTTAAAGGATGGAATCGTTTGTGCTGATGTATTTATAGGGTTATCTGCTCCTAATCTTTTAAACGAAGAAATGGTAAAATCAATGAGTAAGAAGCCGATAATATTTGCCTTAGCGAATCCGACACCCGAAATCATGCCTGATGAGGCAAAGAAATTTGGAGCATACATAAGTGCGTCAGGCAGAAGTGATTTCCCGAACCAAATAAATAATTCGCTAATATTTCCGGGATTATTTAACGGGGTATTAAAACATAATATAAGAAAGATAACAAATGAAATAAAGCTGAATTGTGCATTTGCATTGGCATCATTGGTAAAGGATGAAGAATTATCAACGGAATATATACTGCCTGATGCGCTTGACAGAACGGTTCCGAAGACAATTTCAGACAATGTAATTTAATCTTGAATTAAAAAGTCAACAAGTTTTTTTGCTTCGCCAAATTCTATATTTAATTCTTTAGCCAGTGGCAGGTTCATTAAAACATTATTACTTAAACGAAAAATCTTTGGAAATATTTTGAAATTGTTTTTCTTAACCAAGTCTGATGATAAATGTTTTTTTTCTTCATCATAAATTTTTGAAAAATTCAGACCTTTTGTAGTGCAAAACGGGAAAGATGGATTTCCTTTTGAGTCTTCCGTTAATACGCCGAACGCTCTGCATACAAAGGGTCTGTAATTGTATACACTGCAGCAGTTGTTTATTAAAAACGGACAAATATAAGAGGTTTTGTCACAATTTCTTAAAGCTTCGATATTCTGCCTGATTAAATTTTTTATATCTTCATCAAGCAGGTTAAAACCGGACATTAAATAATCAAATTCTATGGAAGAGAGGGGATAGTCTCCTTGCCTGCAGCATAAAGAACAGCCCCTCTTACATTCAATATATTCACTTTGGTACTGAAATATTTTTCTAAGGTCATCATCTATAACATTTAAAAATTTTTCATAATTTTCAAATTTGTTGTTCATACTGTTTTAAGCTTTAATAATTTTGTAAATATAAATATAGTTGCAGCAACAAGGATTATTCCCGAAAGATTTGCAAAAACAGGATTTATATTCATTAAAACGGCAGTTTTTGCCTGAATAGCTGAAGTTATGGCATAAACTACACCTTGAGTTTGTGCCGTAATACTATCTGAAATGTTTAATAACGACCATTCAAGACCGTCAGGTTTTGTTGAAGCATATTTATATAAAAATGTTCCGGTTAAAATAGAAGCCGCAAATAATATAGCCGAGGTTCTTTGCAGCTGTCCGAATTTAGAAATAACGGCAGTTAAAACGGCGGTAAAGATGCCTTCTGCAACAGCTATGGCAAAATGAATACCAAGCATTAACGATATGAAATATGAAATATTATTCTGAACAGAGCCTGAAATAACGGCTTCTAAAACGACAGCTAAAGCACCAGCCAAAACTGCAAATACGGAAGCTAAAAAAGCTCCTATGTATTTATTGTTCATATTTTTATAAATATAAGGATAAGCGGCAAAGCAAGCTAAAATTCCCATATTAAAGATATTACATCCAAGAGCATTCAACCCGCCGTCATTAAAGAATAATGCTTGAACAGTTAATATAGTACACATTGAAATAAAAGCTCTGTTTGCGCCCAAAAGAACTGCCAAAAGCACGGCTCCTATTATATGACCGCTTGAATCCGTATGAGGTATTGAAAAATTAATCATTTGCAGAGAAAATACAAGCGCCGTTAAAGCAATCCAAAGCAAATTATCTTCTTTTTTGTGTTCTTTTCCGACATTTTTAATCGAATAAAATAAAGCACATCCTGCTGCTATAATCATTGGTATTCCCGTGACGGGGCATATAATAGAATTTCCTAAATGCATTTTTATCTCCTTATTTTAATAACATAACTCTTAATAGCGGATTTTTATATTTACGTTTTCCGGCACCGTAACCGATTTTTTCAATGGTAAATTGTTCGGGCAGATTTTCTGCCGTATATAATGAAGCAGCAATGGCGGCTCCCGTAGGAGTAATCATTTCGCCTTCATTATCGGTTATTTTTATTGGCAGATGATATTTTGAAACTATTTCGCATACGGCAGGAACAGGCACATTAAGCGTTCCGTGAGCGCATTCAATAAACCCCTGACCTTCATATAATGTTGAAAAATATACTTTTTCGGGACTTAAATCATCGAATAATACCGAAAAACTTATAATATCGGCAATAGAATCTATAGCTCCCACTTCGTGAAAGTGGACATCCGAAAGATTTTTGCCGTGGACTTTTGCTTCTGCTTCGGCAACTATTTTAAATATTTTTATGGCAAGCTCTTTTGCGGAATTGCTCATATCTGCAGAATTTATTATTTTAATAACATCGTCTAAATTCCTGTGTTCATGATGATGGTGGTGGTTATGACTTGGAATTATTACATTAAAATCCGAAGCTTGAATGGAATTAATGCTGACTTTTGTAATTTCATAAGAAAATTCATTATTTAATTTTAGAGAATCAAGAGTTTTAATAAGTTTTTCTTTATCGGCGCCTGCATCAAGCAGGGCAGCGACTGACATGTCGCCTGATATTCCCGATTTACATTCAAAATATATATTCATTTTCTGCCACCTGCTATAAGTCTGTTAATTTGGTTTGCGCTGTAGCCCGCATTAAATCCGTTATCTATATTAACAACAGTCATGCCTTCCGCGCAAGAATTTAACATTGTTAAAAGAGCTGATAAGCCTTTAAAAGAAGTGCCGTAGCCTACAGAGGTAGGCAGTGCAATAACGGGGATATCAACCATGCCTGTTAACACTCCTGCCAGAGCGCCTTCCATGCCTGCTGTTGCGATTATAACGTTAGCTTTTTTAATCTCGTCTATTTTATCGAATAATCTGTGGATACCTGCGATACCGATATCGTAATATTTTTTTACGTTGCTTCCGAAGAATTGTGCGGTTTCGGCGGCTTCTTCTGCTATTGGGATATCACCTGTCCCGCCTGTACAAACAGCGATTTCGCCTATTTTTTGAATAGGATTTTGCACAAGAGTTATAATTTTAGCATCTTTGTTATATTTAATTTCAGGCAGTTTAGATTTTAAAAATTCGTATTGTGATAAGCTTGCCCGTGTACCAATAACGTTAGAGCCATTTTCTTTGAAGGCATTAAAAATCTCTAAAAGTTGTAAATCCGTTTTACATTCGCAAAAAACCGCTTCCGAGTAGCCTCTTCTTTTTGTGCGTTCTATATCGAGTTTTGCGAATTCCAAGTCAATATAATTTTTATTATTCATATTTATATTATTAAAATGAGTTTTTTCATAAGTCAAGTTAAATATAATTGTATCTTTAACACTTATATATTAATTTTAATGCTAATAAGAATTTGTCCGAGTAAATTTTTACGATAAGCCGAAGGTGAGAGTATAATTTTGCGAGTGGCGTATTGAAAAGGTTACAAAACGAGCAGGCGAAGAATGAGCTTTTCGAGCTTGTATGCGTAACGAAGTGGAGTCTGAGCAACTTTACGGTTGCAGCACCGGATTAAATCAAAGCAAAAAAAAGCCACTACTTTGAGTGGTTTATTTCTGCATCCTAATGGTCTCTTTTGTGTTTATTATTTAGGAGTTTATATGTGTTCGGGGTTGTAATGTTTCA
>CANQLK010000114.1 GCA_947624665.1 Candidatus Gastranaerophilales bacterium | reverse complement strand
TAACATTGTTTGTAGACCCCACCACCACTCAAATGCACGATTATATACAGGCCGTTTCATTAATTCCGATAATTTAAATCCTAAGGTATCTTTTTCTTCCAATGCCCATCCGTATGCAAACGAACATCCCAAAAGCAGAACGGGTTTATTATTGTATTTCAGTCCGATAGGCTTACGAAGCTTTGTTTCTTTTATCATCTGATAAGTTTCATCAAAATTGCGATGTAACAACCAACTGTATTTATAGTTTTTTACTACATAGCCTGCTTTTTTAAATATATTATAATTCCCCCAATTTTTTACATTGCGGGAGGCATTGTAATATGCATCCACATAAAAACATGTAAATTCTGTAATGAGAAAACAAATAAAAATATTTAATAAAATCAGAGAAATAATCTTTATGCTTTTTTTCATAAAATGTGTACTCCATGTAGAATTATATAACAATATATTATTTTGTAAATTTTGTTATGCTTATCATTAATAAAAATATAAAATAAATTTTTTGAAAATACTTTAATGGAAAATCCCCGAAAAGTATTTTTCTAAAAACTAAATAAATGTATAATAAAACTATGGAAAATTTGACGGTAAAAAAATACACATTAAAGCGGGTAGAAACTAGATCCCAATATAAAGTTGATTACGAAAAGGAATTGAACAAAGCTCAACTGGAAGCAGTTATGCAGAAAGACGGCCCTGTACTTGTGATAGCAGGTGCAGGTTCAGGGAAAACAAAAACTTTAACATTTAGAGTTGCCAGACTTATTGAAGACGGCATTAATCCTTCCGATATACTTCTTTTAACTTTTACAAAAAAAGCTGCACAAGAAATGCTATCAAGAGCTTCTTTGGTTTTGGATTCAAGGTGCGAAAAAGTTGCAGGTGGTACGTTCCATTCTTTTGCCAATATAATTTTGCGTAAGTACTCATCACTTTTGGAACTTCAAAATAATTTTACAATTACTGACAGAGCTGATAGTGAGGATATTATTAATCATATAAGAGCAGGTATTATAAATAAACAGGAAAAGCGTTTTCCCAAAAAAGGTACTATTCTTGATATATATTCAAAATCCGTAAATAAAGACATTCCTTCAGATGAAATCATTGCTTCGGAATACGGTCAATTTTCTCATTGCACTGAGAAAATTAATGAAATTATTATAGAGTATAATAATTACAAACATAAAAATTCTGTTTTAGATTATGATGATTTGTTGTTGTATCTTAGGACATTGTTAGAATCTAATCCCGATGTAAGAAAAAAACTTTCTAATCGTTATAAATATATAATGGTGGACGAATATCAGGATACAAACAAAATTCAGGCTCAGATTATAAAACTTTTGGCTTCTGAACATTCAAACGTAATGGCTGTAGGAGATGATTCTCAAAGTATTTATTCATTCAGAGGTGCAAATTTTAAGAATATTCTTGAATTCCCCTCTATGTTTGAAAATACCAAAATAATAAAATTAGAGCAGAATTACAGAAGTTCTCAAAATATACTTGCGCTTGCGAATGAAATTTTGTTGAAAGCAAAAGAAAAATATTCAAAGACTTTATTTTCAGATATTGTAAGTCCGATAAAGCCTGCCGTAATAAGTGCTTCGGATTCTAAAACCGAAGCTGAATTTGTTGTTCAGCGTGTGCTTGAACTTTCGGAAGAAGAAAATATCCCGCTTAATGATATTTGTGTCTTGGCAAGAAGTTCAAGAATGACTTTTGAGCTTGAAATTGAGCTTGCCAAAAGAAGTATTCCTTATAAAAAATTCGGCGGTTTAAAATTTATAGAGGCTTCTCACGTAAAAGATATTATTGCGCATTTAAGAGTTATTTTAAATCCGTCAGATATAATCAGCTATACAAGAATTCTTCTTTTATTGGACGGGATTGGAAATCAAAGTGCAAATAAGCTTTTGCCGGTTTTAATTCAAAACCCCGATATCAAAGACCAAAAATTGCCCATTAAAAATCCCGAAGCCGTTATAAATTTGTGTAATCTGATTAACAGAAATCAACAGAATATTTTTTCGCCGTCTAAAGTTGTTAGGGATGTCGTTGAATATTATGAACCTATTTTAAAAGATAAATATGATGACTATTCTAAGCGGGAAAAGGATTTGGAACATTTTTTATCGCTTAGCGAAAAATATACAAGTTTGGAAGATTTTATCAGTGATTTGGCGCTTGAACCTCCTGATACTTCGGTTTCAGATTTGGAAGAAGGCGCTGTTAAAGACGAATATCTTACATTGTCTACTATTCATAGTGTAAAAGGACTTGAATTTAAAGCTGTATTTATTATCGGTGCTGTTGACGGCAGGTTCCCTTCTTTATACTCTTTTAATTCGCCTGAAGAACTTGATGAAGAATTAAGACTTATGTATGTTGCAGTTACAAGAGCAAAAACTCATTTGGCAATTACTTATCCCATTGATATGTTTGACTATTCTACGGGCATGGTACTTTCAAAACCTTCAAGATTCTTAGACGGTATATCTCAGGATATACTGGAGAAATGGGTTATTGAGCAGTAGTATTCTTTTTTTTGAGTGCTTGTGCTTTTTCCTTTAATAGTTTTAATTTATTTGTGTTCTGAGTATTATTTTCTTTCGCTTTTTCTGATTTATCTTTTGATTGAGTTTTTGTTTCTTTAACTGTTTCAGCCTCATCTTTTACTTTTGATTTCGTTTTTTGTGCAGTCTCCAGCTCTTTTTTGGCAGGCGTTTTTGCTTTTTTTACGGATTTAGGCTCCTCTTCCCTGGGTTGTATTTCCGTTTCGTTAACAGTATCCTGTTTCTCTTTTGCTTTCTCTTCTTCTTCCTTTTCTTGCTCATTTCCTTCGTTTAGTTCAGGCTCGATTTCCATTTCTAATTCTCTTTCTGCGCCCGATTCTTCTGCTTTCTTTTCTTTCTCGCTTCCTTCGTTTAGTTCAGGCTCGATTTCCATTTCTAATTCTCTTTCTGCGCCAAATTCTTCCGCTTCAGTTATTATATTTTCATAAATATCAGGTTCATTACCCGTTTCCAATTCTGCTTCACTCGGCTGAGTAATATCGAAATTCAATAATTCTTCATCCGCAGTTGTATCTTTTTTTTCTGTTTTAAATTCTTCCGTAATAACTTTATTCTCACTTGTTTCGTATATTCCTTTTATTGCTCTTTCAGTTACCGATACGAAAACAGGATTGGCTGAATTTATTAAAGTATTTATATTCTCATAATTCAAATTTTTATAATTTATTGCAATGATTGTTTGTAATTTATTCAAAACGTTATTATCATTTTCAAAATTTATGTTGAATATAAACGGTTTATATCCGTATAATATATATTCAAATATCTTAACTATATCTTCACAATCGGGATTTTTGACTATCTTTATGTCTTGGTTTGATATTGTTTCTTTATCATTTATATTTTCAGCAATGCTGATTTTAATATCACTGAACATTCTTTGTAAATCATAGAAAATTAAATCTGCATCAGAAGCTTTTTCCGTAATAAAAATTAAATTTCTTTTGTTTAATAATAATGGCAATATTTCTTCATTTACTTTTTTTGTATCATCGAAAAAAGAAATTGAATAATCTTTACTTAACCCGTTTTTGGACGAATTATCATTTTCTTTTTTTATCATTGTTAGTCTGTTTTTTAAGTCCATAATCAGTTCCTGCTTATTATATCTTGTGCCGAGTGTGTGTATATTTGAGAAATATCATAATTTTTGTTAATTTCATTTAGAGTTTTTCTGTTTAATAAAGCCTGTTCGACGGCTTTAAAATGTTTTGGAATTATATATGTAATTTCCGCACCTATTTCCGTTTGTATATTTATTATATTTTTACGATTATTTATATCTGCCATATTAAGAACAAAATTTATTATTTTATCTTCTCTCAGTTGTTTTATTTGAGTTTTTAGTTTTCTCTTATAAACCGAGTTCTCCGAAATAATAAAAAATATTTCATTGGAAATTTCTGTTAAATATTTGTAAAGTTCATTTTTTTCGTTAAAATGAATGCATATAAAAATATATGGAAATTTGTTTTTTAATATTTTTATATTTTGTTTAAATTTTTCCTGTGATTTAAGTGAAGCTTCCGAAATCGGGCATGATAGAACATATAAAGAGGAATTTTTATATTTCGGGATTTCTTTATCGTTTAAGTCTTGTTCAAATGCGGAGATTTTGTTTTTAGAATCGGATTGAATATTTAATGTATCGGCTATATTTTTTTCTGAATTTATAATATCGATAATAAGAACATTTTTATTTGATAAATCGGCTGTTTCTTTTGCGATGTTAATTGTGAAAGTTGTTTTGCCTTCATTTTCTTTCATGGAAATAACAGAATATATTTGGTTATTATTTCTACTTTCAGAATTCATAAAAACGTTTTTATGAATTTGATTAATGCAATAGATAAAATCCTGCTTAATAATAGGCTTAATAAGGTAGTCGCTGACACCTGCTTTAATTGCTTTAACTTGTATATCTGTGCAAAAGTCGTAGGATATTGCTATAAATTTAACATTTTCACGCTTTGAAAGTTTAGAAATGCTTTCCAAACAATCCAAATTAAATTTGTTAAGGTTGAATATAACAATTTGATTTTCGAATTCATTTATAAGCTTAGAGTTAAAAACGGAATATTTTTCCAGTTTAAAAGGAAAAATAACTTCATTTAAATATTTTTCGATAAGAGTAATTGTTAATTCTTCTTCATCAAATATTAAAATTTTAACTTCATCCATAGTAACTATTTTACAACATAAAATATATAAATGACTATATGTGTAATTTAAATATATATTTATGAGATAATAAAAACGGACGGAAAATATGAGAAGAGTAAAAGTTACAGGTGCCGGATTAGCAGGCAGTGAAGCTGCTCTGCAATTGGCAAAACGAGGAATAGAAGTTGATTTATATGAAATGCGCCCGAAAAAATCTACGGGTGCGCATAAAACTGATAAATTCGCCGAATTTGTTTGCTCAAACAGTTTAGGGTCTTATGATTTAACCAATGCCTCGGGTCTTTTAAAACATGAAATGGAAATATTAGGCAGTGAATTGCTTCCTATTATTTTTGACTCAAAAGTGCCATCAGGCGGTGCTTTGTCGATAGATAGAGAGCTTTTTTCCCAAACTGTAACCGATAAAATTAATCAAAACCCTTATATCAATGTAATAAGGGAAGAAGTTACTCATATAGAAGAAAACGAGCCTGTTATTATAGCTTCGGGGCCGCTTACTTCGGATACACTCTCTAATGATATTAAAAATTTAATTGGTGAAGATTATTTACATTTCTTTGATGCTATTGCGCCTATTATTGAAAAAGATTCAATAAATTTTGATAAGGCGTTCTATTTAAACAGATATGATAAGGGGGATGCTGATTATATTAACTGCCCGATGAATAAGGAAGAATATGAAAATTTCTATAATATTCTTATTAATGCGCCGAGAATTGAATTAAAGTCCTTTGAAAAGGATGCTAAATTTTTTGAATCATGCCTGCCGATAGAAGTTTTAGCTTCAAGGGGAGTTGATACATTAAGGTTTGGGCCTTTAAAACCCGTAGGACTTGTGGATAAAAGAACCGGAAATGAAAATTATGCGGTGGTTCAACTTCGTCAGGATAATAAATCTGCAAGTTTATATAACCTTGTAGGATTTCAAACCAACCTGAAGTGGCCGAGTCAAAAAGAACTTCTTCAATCAATTCCCGGACTTGAAAATGTTAATATAGTAAGATACGGTGTAATGCACAGGAATACATTTATTAACAGTCCTAAATTATTAAAGCCGTCTTTACAGTTAAGAAAAAATCCCAATATATTCTTTGTAGGACAAATAACCGGTACGGAAGGATATACGGAATCCATAGCGTCAGGCATGCTCGCAGGTATTAATATGGCAAGATATATAAACGGTCAAACACCTCTGGAGCTTCCCGCTGAAACAATGCTCGGAGCATTAACCCGTTATATTTC
>CANQLK010000113.1 GCA_947624665.1 Candidatus Gastranaerophilales bacterium | reverse complement strand
CTGCCGCCTTGTACTCGCTTCCGACCTCGCTTACCGGACTTCGTCCGTCCGCAATTTCGCTGTCTTGAAATTGCTTTTTGCTCGGTCTTGTCGCTCCTTCGGCTGCCGCCTTGTACTCGCTTCCGACCTCGCTTACCGGACTTTGTCCGTCCGCAATTTCGCTCCTTGCAAATTTTTACTCACACCTTCGGCTTATCGTAAAAATTTACTCGGACAATCTTTTCTCATTATACAATCAAAATTTTCCATAAAGCAAAATTATATAATATTGTAAAATAATTTGAAAAATATTGAATTATACAATAATATGTACTAGATGATTAAGAAACTTATTTTATTTATAACTTTATTTTTATGTGCCGATTTTGCCGAAGCAGTAATAGATGTGGTATATCCGTCCGATAATGCTGTTGTTAATGCGCCTTCCGTTTTTTTAATCGGAAACACGGATAAAGGTTCTGCCTTCTTTATTAACGGTAATCCCGTTAAATTATGGGAGGATAATTTTTTTGTACATGTCGTTCCTTTAAATTTGGGGTCTAATCAAATAAAACTAAAATCCGTTCATGCCGGTATATCCGAAGAGAAAATCCGTACCGTAAAAAGGATTAAACCTGCAGTATCTTCGGGCGGAAAAACATCTTCACCTGCCTCATTGCAGACTTTCCTAGCTTATACAAAGACAATTAATGATAATTCTACACTTAGAGAAAATTCATCATCACGTTCAAAAAGGCTCGGGGAAATTTCTTCCGGAGTTAATTTATACCTTAATGCAAAAAGAGGTGATTATTACAGGATAGCGGAAAACGGAGATTCCGCTTTCTGGATTCATAAATCAAATATAGTTGAACCTGTTATGACGGAGTTTAAAACCCTGTCGGAAATTCGTGAAATCAGGCATGATTCGGACGAAAAATATGATTACATACGATTTTGTTTGTCATCGCCCGTAATGTATACGGCAAAACAGACGGCAAATACTGTAGAACTTACGTTGTACGGTATAAAAAACGAACAAGGTGAAAATCCTGAAAATCAAAACCATAAATATACTGTTTCTCCTTCGGGAATGATTCTTGGTTACGAATGCTATTATGAAGACAATGTTTTGGTGTTTAAAATTGCGAAACGTCCCGTAATTAGCGAAGGTAAGCCGATTTTAAAAGGAGTTGCCGTATTTGTTGACCCCGGGCATGGCGGTGAAGAAAAAGGGTCTGTAGGGCCTACAAGAGTTGCGGAAAAAGACATAAATCTTGCGATTTCAAAATATTTGGCGGAAGAACTTGCTCAATCTGGTGCTGTAGTATATATGTCAAGAACTTCTGATAAAAAGGTCGGATTATATGACAGAGTCAAAATGGCAAAGAAACATAAAACTCTCATTTCCGTAAGTATTCATTGTAATGCTCTTCCAAACGGTGCGAACCCTTATGAACATCACGGGTGTGAAGTTCATTATTATAATATGAACGCCAAACCCCTTGCCGAAATTATTCAAAACGGGCTTGTAAATGATTTAAACTTAAAAAATAACGGGGTAAGATGCTCCAGTTTCGCTCTAAACCGTTCTACCAATCCTGTTTCCGTTCTGATAGAAGTTGCTTATATGATTAATCCCGAAGAATATATCCTTCTAAAAAATCCCGAATTTGAAAAAAAAGCAGCAAAGTCGATAAAAAACAGTATTGAAAAATATATATTAATGTTGAATCAATGATTAAAATTTTTATCAAAATATTAAATTTTATCAGTTCAGCTGTTTTCTGCGAAAATCGCCTTATAAGTTCCGTACTTTAATATTGCATATAAAATTATTTTTATATTAAAATAGTTGTAAATTTTAAAATAGAGAGTTTGGTAATGTCAAATAATACACAGAGTCCTTTTTTCCGTTTTTCAAATACTGATAATGGTAAAAGTTGTAATATTATTTCATTAAGAAAATCCTTTTTATATAAAATAATTAAATATTTTAAAAAATCAAAAGGCTTGCTGTTTTTATGCGCTTTGTTTATTTTATTAATAAAAATAATTGCATTGGGTATTTTTTCATCCGAATATCAGGATAAATTATTCTATCCTTTTATAAAATATTTCGTGGGGGGGGGAATAACCCTTGGAGTTGGGTATATACAAATAAATTACCGATTGAGTTTCCGTATCATCCTATAATGCTGTATATATACAGCTTAGGCGTTTTTATTATAAATCTGTTTCATATAAACAGTGTATTCTTATCAAATATATTGTTTAAATTGCCAACAATTATAGCCGATTGCGGAATCTGCTATTTAATGTATAAAATTTTTAAAAATAAGCCAAAAGAAGTTTTAATATATTATTTCTTGTCGCCCGTCATTTTTTATGCTGCGATTATGCATTCACAATTGGATTTGGTTCCCGTGGCATTTCTGTTTTTGGCTTTTTACTATATAAAAAAAGCTAAAATATATCAGGCTTCAATAGTCTTTACTATAGCGTGTTGTACAAAAGCAAATGCAATACTTCTATTCCCGATTATTCTTATATTTTTACTAAAAAATTATGGTAAAAGAAAAACATTGTTATCGTTTTTAATTGTTACGGCCGGATATGCTTTAAGTTCAATGCCGTATATATTTTCCGAAGCGTACAGACATTTGGTATTAATGAATCCTCAACAGAATTTGCTCTTTGAACTTAGTGTACATCTGAAAAATATTTATGTGTACATGCCTCTGTTGGTCTTAACTCTTATATATATGCGCTTTTTGGCATATAAAAAGATAAATACGGACTTATTGGATTCATATTGTGTTTTAACTATTTCCGTATTTCTTATATTTATACCGCCGATTACGCCTGCGTGGTATATATGGCTGGTTCCGTTTCTTACCTTGTTTATAATAAGATATTCCAATGATAATTCGTTATATGTAAAATATTCGTATTACTTTTTTAACTTGGTTTATATAATTTATTTTGTATTCCTTCATCATGGAAGTTATGGTGATTTATCGGTGTTTGCCCATCCTGTCAATCTGAAATTGTCGGTTCCTTTTTTCAGAAATGTTCTGTTTACGCTGCTGGAAGCCTTTTTAACCGGTATAATTTATTATATTTATAAGTTTGGAGTTAAGAGTAATTCAATATATAAGAAAGAAAAAGCAATAATTATCGGTATCGGAGGTGATTCGGGAAGCGGAAAAACCACATTATTAAATGATATAAACGGAATTCTTGGCGATAATACCGTCTTTCTTGAAGGTGATTGCACTCATAAGTGGGAAAGAGGTAATTCCAAATGGTCACAGTATACTCATCTCGATCCTAAGGCAAATTATTTGCATGAGTTTGTTAATAATCTTATAACCTTGAAAAATTTTAAACCTATTTTATATAAAGAATATAATCACGACACGGGGAAATTTAATGCACCGGTATCTGTCAAGCCAAAATCTTTTATAGTGCTGTCTGGGCTGCATACATTTTATCTTCCTAAAATGAGAAGAGTTATTGATATAAAAATATTTTTAGCGCCGGAAGAAAATCTTAGAAAAAATTGGAAAATAGTTCGTGATGTTAAGGGCAGAGGGTATGATAAAGCTACAGTGCTTAATTCTATTGCGAAACGTACAAATGATGCATTAAAATATATTACTCCGCAGAAAGATTTTGCCGATTTAATAATAAATTATTTTATGCTTGACGAAAAATCCGAAAATTGCAATATTGAAAATTTGGGATTAAAAATAGAATTTGATTCAAGCATATATATTGATGACTTAATTAATTATTTGTTGAAAAACGATATGGAAGTTGAGTGGAATTATTCCGAAAATTTAAAAACGCAGTATATAATTATCAGAACTGACGTATCTAAAATCGAATGGATTAATTTCGCTATAGAACATATTGAAAACATAGATGAAATTATATCTCAGAACCCCGAATTTTCAGCAGGTTTAAGAGGGTTTATTCAATTTATATTATTAAGATTAATAAGCGAAAAAATGAAAGATGATTATGATAAAAGGAATATTGATTGACATAGATAATACATTATATGATTACGGGAAATCACATTCTTTAGCAATCAATGCTGCAGAAGATGCAGTTAAATCTTTCGTTAATATAGATAAATTTAAAAAAGCATACAAAGAAGCACGGGATTATGTTCATAGAAATCTTGAATTTACGGCTTCATCGCATAACAGATTGTTATATTTTCAAAAAACATTGGAATTGTTGAATATTAACGATTATCTATATGCGAAGAAATTGTATGATATCTATTGGAATACATTTTTGGATAATATGGAATTATACGACGGGGTTGAGGATTTCCTAAAGTTGTTTGACCGAAGCAGAGTATGTTTTGTAACAGATTTAACCGCATATATTCAATACAGAAAAATAGAAAAGACCAAATTGGATTTGTATGTCGGAAATATTGTTACAAGTGAAGAGGCAGGAGTTGAAAAACCTAATCGAAAAATATTTGAATTGGCACTTCAAAAATTAAATTTATTACCCTGTGAGGTATTAATGATAGGTGATTCATACGAGAGGGATTATCTTGGCGCTAAAGCTGCGGGAATAAAGGCTCTTTTATATGATAAAAACAATTCAAATGCTGATATACAAGCAGATAGTTTCAGCAATTATTACAAATTAAAAGAGGAGATAACATGCCTGATGAAATAAAAAATTTTGTATATTTATCAAAGTATGCGGGTTCAAGGTTTGATATAGTTCAGGCAGGGGGCGGAAATACATCTGCGAAGCTTAAAGACGGAACTATGTATGTTAAAGCTTCGGGGGTATATCTTTCGGAGGTCAATGAAGAATACGGATATGCGTGTGTTAGAAATAATGAAGTATTAAATATTTTAAATACGGATTTCGGAGATAAAGACAAGCGTGAAAAGGATAAATTATCGTCCGAACTTGTAAACAGGACAAATTTAAAAAAGCAATTCAGACCGAGTATAGAAACTTTTTTGCATTCTATGTTAGGCAAGTATGTATTACATTCTCATCCTATAGCAGTTAATTCCGTTATGTGCAGAAGTGATTGGAAAGAAGTTATAAAGTCGATATTCGGTAATAATGTTACCTTAGCGGATTATAAAACTCCGGGGTTAGAACTTGCAAAAGAGTTACAAATGAAATATAACGGTTCAAAGATAATTTTTCTGCAAAATCACGGCTTGATTGTTCATTCGGATAATATTAGTGAAGTTATTAACATAACCGAAGAGGTACTTTTGAAAACAGAAAAATATCTCAATATTGATATTAAGAGATACAAACTTTCAAGTGAAATTTTTAATATGCTTCAATCTCTCGGTATTAGTAACAAAATAGCATATCTTTCGGAGGATATATCTCTTAAAAATATGATTGATGGGAAATATTATGATTCGCTTCCGTTTTGTCCTGATAAAATGGTTTATTGCGGTTATAAAGCAATAAAATTAAACAGTATTGATGATATAAAAGACTATAAGTCAAAATATTTTGATATACCAAGGGTTTTAACCTACAAGGGAAATTTGTTTTTCATTGCAGATAATACAAAAAAGGCAAAAGAGATAGAAGAAGTATTTAAATTTCATCTTTTGTCGTTACACTTGAATAATAATTCCGATATAAACTATTTAAGCGAAAGTGAAATCGGATATATAGCAAATTGGGAAGCGGAAAAATACAGACAAAGCATATAAAGGGGAACTATGAAAATAATTGTACCAATGACAGGGATAGGGAAAAGATTTTTGGATGCGGGTTATACAACTCCGAAACCGTTAATTGAAGTTGACGGTAAGCCGATTATAGAACACGTTGTTAATTTGTTTCCGGGAGAAGAGGATTTTATATTTATATGTAATACAAAACATCTTAATGAAACAAATTTAAGAGAGGTTTTAAATAGGATTGCACCGAAGTGCAGGATAGTTGAGATACCTCCGCATAAAAAAGGCCCCGTATTTGCCGTTTATCAGATAAAAGATTTAATTGATGATAATGATGAAGTTATTGTAAATTATTGTGATTTCGGCACATACTGGGATTATAAAGACTTCTTAACACATAC
>CANQLK010000112.1 GCA_947624665.1 Candidatus Gastranaerophilales bacterium | reverse complement strand
CTGCTGACGGGGTCGGGTTTCATCCGCAAAAACTTTTATTGTGGGGTCTTTTGCAAATGCGCTTCTTATTACACCCAGTGCCGTTCCATATCCTACGGTAGCCAATGCTCCCGCATTGCAATGCGTTAAGATGGCAGCTCCTTTTGGTACAACTTCGGCTCCATAATCTCCCATCCTTTTATTAATCTCTATATCTTCATTCTCAAGTTTTATTCCGTTTTGTATTAAAGCGTTTGTTATTTCTTTCGTAGTTCCTTGCGTTTTTTGTGCAAGATTTACTTGTTTATCTACTCCCCACATAAGATTTACTGCCGTTGGTCTTGATGACTTCAGGTATTGTGCATCTTCTTTAAGTTTATTGATAAATTCTTTTTTGTCCGTTATGCTTTTAGATAACTCAATTGCCGATAAAGAAACGCCGTGGGCGCCTGCAATGCCTATTGCAGGCGCTCCTCTTACTATCATATCTTTTATTGCATAATACATTTCTTTTACATTATGAATATCAACCGTTTTAAATTCGTTAGGAAGTATTCTTTGGTCAATCATTCTTGAGGTATTGTTTACCCATTCTATAGTTTTGATTTTTGATTTAAATGTCATAATTTCACCTTTGTTTTTTACTGAAAAATTCGTATATATAAGCGGTTAAAAAAGCGGAAAACATATTTAATAAACCGCATAACAGCGCCGTTAGAATTATAATCGGCAATAAAAATCCTATATTATTAAAAAGTACTTTTATCCATAAGTATGAATCTATTTTAAAAATAATCCGCAAGATAAAAGCTATCGGAAAATAGAGTGCGGAATATCCCAAGAATGCACTTGCACCTGAAATCCCGCCTATTATCAGGCTTTGTTCAACATTGATTTCACTTATTAAGTTCAAATGCTTCAAATAAATTATTATAAAAGGCGAAATAAAAAACATAACCGATATAAACCCTATCCATATTAAAAATGGAATTAACGGAATTATTCCGAGTAAAGCCCCTGTTATAAAAGAAGTTATTATTATAATTTTTATAAGAGATTTTTTTAGCATTATGCGTTCCTTAGATTGTTTCTTAAGTAGCAAAGCGCAATGGCAATAGAATCAAGAGTATCATCAAGCTTTGGAAGCTTATTATATTTTACCGACATTTCAACAATTTTGGCAACTTCGTCTTTAGTTGCTCTGCCGTATCCCGTAATTATTTGTTTAACCTCTATCGGAGTATATTCAAATATAGGTATATTGTTTCTTTCTAATACTGCAAGGATAATTCCTCTTGCTTCCGCAACGGGAATTACGGTTTTTTGATTTCTGAAATAAAAAAGTTTTTCAATTGCCGCAACTTCAGGTTTATATTTATCAATAATGGTTTGCAAGTCAAGTTCGATTTCCAATAGTCGTTTTGAGTCGGATTTATTTTTATCTGTTTGAATCGAACCTGATGCACTAAGTATAATATCATCTTTATCAGTATCCAGAATGCTGTAGCCGACTATAGCAAGCCCCGGATCTATTCCTAATATTCTCATTCTTTAATTATAGATTAAATACCGAAAATAGATTATTAATTTATGTTAAATTTCCTTATTATTTTAGCATTACTTTTTCTTCATAGCTCTATAGGAAATATGGAGGTCTTATGCAAATTAATAAATTAAATATTATTCCTAATCCTATAAAGCCAAAAGTGGTATCTATAAACAAACGTCAGTATTTGAATGCCCCGATTCAAGATACGGTTGTATTTAAAGGAAATAATAAACATATTCAAAAACCCGTAAATTCGAATACGGAAGCTGCAGTTCAACTAGCGGACAGACTTTTGCAGGTTCCGATGAATGAAGATTTATCCTTAAAACTTATTGAACAAATTGTTCATGAACAATCGCCCGATGTAAAAGTATGTGATATAAGTAATTTGGCATTTCAAATGCCTGATTATGAAAACTACGGCGCTTTTTTCAATTGCCAATTAGGTGAAAATTTTAATATAGTAAATAAAAGAATTTATATAAATACAAGAAAAGCGAATAGAAACCCCCAAAGCAGACTCTCCGTCATTAACGATATAGCCCATGAATACACTCACGCTAAGCAAATGGATGAAGGACAAATATTAGGTATCCTTAAAGCCTCTACAAACAATGATATTGAATATTCCAAAGCCGTTCAGGGAATAGGTGATTTCGTTTTCAAACCCATAGATACCGAATTGCAGGCAAAAGCCGTTTTAAATGTTTTTTATAATCCTTTTGACATAATGTCTAATATGAAATTTGGTTTCTTTTATCCGAGAGAACAAAATGTTACAAAACAGGATATTTTAAACGGTTTGGGTTTAAAAAACGAAAAAGAATTTAAGTCATTGGTTTTAAGACAGTTCGATGAAGCTTACGATAAAGGCTATAGTCTTGCAATGTCAACTCCCGATGTCGCAAAAATGATTCCAAAAAGTTCCAATTATAACAAACTTCGAAACAAAGTTAAAGCATACTGTGCGCATAGTGCTTTAAAAGAGAAAGAAGCGTATACGACCGAAAGCATGGTATCCAAAAAATATTTGAAAACCGATAAACCTTTAAATATAGATATCTTCCCCATTTACTACAAAATGGTAGCCGATGCTTTGAGTTGATAAAATTTATGGTCTAATTCTATCCATTAATCGTGGGAACGGGATTGTTTCACGGACATGAGGTAATCCGCAAATCCAAGCAACGGTTCTTTCTATACCAAGACCAAAACCTGCATGCGGTACCGAGCCGTATTTTCTTAAATCCAAATACCAGTCAAATACTTCTTCGGGCAGACCTTGTTCCCTGATTTTGGCAAGCAATTTATCAAGGTCTTCTTCTCTTTGACCTCCGCCAATCATTTCTCCGTAGCCTTCAGGTGCAATAACATCAACGCAAGCAGCTTTATTTCCGTCTTGTTTCATATAAAACGCTTTAACTGCCATAGGATAATGGTGTATCATAACCGGTCTGTCAAATTCTTCAGAAATTAAAGTTTCTTCATCTCCGCCGAAATCTTCGCCCCAAGGTGTATCATTTCCTTTTTTATGAAGAATTTCAATGGCTTCATCATAAGAAATCCTGGGGAATGGGCGTTTTATATTTTCAAGTTTTGTAATATCACGCTCTAACGTTTCTAAATCGGCACGATTATGCTCTACAACCTGTTGGACAATATATTCAACAAATTCTTCAGCCAAGTCCATATCGTCATATATATCGGCAAAAGCTACTTCGGGTTCAACCATCCAAAATTCGGTTAAATGACGTCTTGTTTTTGATTTTTCGGCTCTGAAAGTAGGGCCAAAACAGTATGCTTTACCTACAGCCATTGCCGCAGCTTCCATATATAACTGTCCTGATTGTGTCAGGTATGCTTTTGTGTCAAAATAATCAGTTTCAAAAAGATTTGTTGTACCTTCACAGGCGTTTGGAGTAAATATCGGTGCATCTACCAGGGTGAAACCGTGTGAATCAAAGAAGTCACGAACGGATTTTATAATTCTGTGACGTATGTTTAAAATAGCTTTTTGCCTTAACGAACGCAGCCATAAATGGCGATGTTCCATTAAAAAATGAGTTCCGTGTTCTTTAGGAGTTATGGGATAATCATTTGCAACGGAAATGACTTTTACATCGGTCGCATCAAGCTCATAACCGATTTTGGAACGGTCATGTTTTTTAACCGTACCAGTAATTTCAACCGAGCTTTCCTGCGGGATTCTGTCAGCCAAATTAAAAACTTCATCAGACACATTTCCTTTAAAAACAACAGCCTGAATTTCCGCAGTTCCGTCACGAAGCTGCAAAAAATGCAGTTTCCCGCTTGAGCGCTTGTTATATAACCAACCTTGAAGTGTTACCTCTTTACCTTCATAATTCTTAATATCTTCAATCCAAATTTTTTTCATATTAACCCCTTTTATATCTTTTGGGTTAATTTTATCATATTTACAATTCAAATAAAAGAATTATAAATTTAAATCTTTAACTAATTTTTCCGCAACTGCATCCCAAGCTTTTTGGTTAGGATGACCATCCGGAAATGTATATTCTTGAGATTCAAAATTTATATTAGGTATATATGTTTTTAAATCTTTAACAATAAAACCTTCATCCTCAAGTTCTTTCCACCTTGGTGTGGTATATGAATCTATTATATAATAACCAACTTCAAAGGGAGTTCTTTCTGTATCGCAGGGATGTTTTAATATAATAAATTTTACATTCGGATATCTTTTTTGAAGTTCTTTTCTTGCTTCTTCAAAATGTAATTTTATTAAATCAAAATTTTTATCTTTATTTTTTTGTGATAAGTAATATTTTTTAAATAAGTATTCAGTATAAAGTTTTTTGATTATATGAAATCTGTTAAGTTGAAGCATAGGAGGATTTTTTTCAACTAATTGACCGTTCTTTTCTTCATAACCCAAATATACATTTATATGTCCGTATTTATGTTCATAAATTCTTCTTAGATGGTCAAAAATATATATGTATATAACATAATCAACAGGCTCTTTAATATCTTCGTAGAATTCAGGCTGCTTAGTCTGCCAAACCATTTGTCCGAGACCAAACCCCGAAAATCCTCGATTATATACGGTTCTGTTAGTTAGTTTTGATAATTTATATTCAAAAGTTTCATTATCTTCCAGAAATGCGCCTTCTGCAAAAGAACAACCGAAAACGATTATAGAATTTTTTTGCCGGGGGGGGGGAGTACAGTTCTGCGCATCGGAAGAAGCATGAACAACTCTTCTTTCAGAAGGGAAATCTATTCTTGTATTCTGCCAAAATTTCTTAAAATGAATTAACTTCAGATTATATGAAAAAACGGGAATCATTTCTTCTCTAATATTTTCTTTATCCGGACGAATATTCAAATCATTCATTATTGATTGAAAATTTTGATTATGGTCAATCCTTGCAGAAGTATAATCTACACCAAGAAATATTAAACAAATTAAAATTATGTTTATAAAAACTATCCAAAATTTTTTCATTAAATTAACCCCTCTAAAAAATATTTGGCGGGTTAATAATATCATATTTTAATTCGGATAACTACAAATTTTTTATAATTTTTTGGATTTCAGAGTTTGTTTCCTCGCATTCTATACTTTTTATTATTCTGTTAATAGAGTCTGCAGGATTTTCGCTGTTCGAAGTATATTCGTGTTTCTTTTCCGAATATTTATCTATATATCTCTGAATAGCCTCTATTGATTTTTGAGTAGAGCCTATTATACCCATTTGTTTTTTTAAATGTCTGAAAACGTACATGC
This sequence comes from Candidatus Gastranaerophilales bacterium, assembly GCA_947624665.1. Lineage (GTDB taxonomy): Bacteria > Cyanobacteriota > Vampirovibrionia > Gastranaerophilales > Gastranaerophilaceae > Avigastranaerophilus. The sequence goes on along the minus strand of CANQLK010000112.1, from coordinate 795 downwards.
ATTACCCCTTATTTGACCGTTCAGGTATATTTATCGGAATATATTTTCAAAAACTTTAGCTCTATCGGATTTTTTTTAAATTTCTTAATACTTTTTTTATGGGGTTGATTTTGTCGGATAATTTGGTTCATTTTCGGAAATTTAATCTGGTGTCGCAACATTACGCTTGCTGTCTTGAAATTGCTTTGCGCTCGGTCTCGTCGCTCATTCGGCTACCGCCTTGTACTCGCTTCCGACCTCGCTTACCGAACTTCGTCCGTCCGCAATTTCGCTGTCTTGAAATTGCTTTGCGCTCGGTCTCGTCGCTCCTTCGGCTGTCGCCTTGTACTCGCTTCCGACCTCGCTTTCCGGACTTTGTCCGTCCGCAATTTCGCTCGTTTTGTAACCTTTTCAATATGCCGCTCGCAAATTTTTACTCACACCTTCGGCTTATCGTAAAAATTTACTCGGACATATTTTTACAAATATTAAGCAAATTTCTTTAAAAAAATTTATTTTTATGTAAAGATTAAGAATGATAGCGAACAGCTAGTAATTAATAAACGTAAAGATAAATAAAGGAAAAGAAAATGGCAAGACAAGTTCCCTTAGAAAGAGTAAGAAACTTTGGTATTGCTGCACATATCGATGCAGGTAAAACAACTACCACGGAACGTATCTTATTCTACACAGGTAAGACCCATAAAATCGGTGAAGTACACGATGGTGCTGCCGTAACTGACTTTATGGATCAGGAAAGAGAAAGAGGTATTACAATCCAATCGGCAGCGGTTACTGCTATGTGGAAAAATCACC
>CANQLK010000111.1 GCA_947624665.1 Candidatus Gastranaerophilales bacterium | reverse complement strand
AAACCAGTTATGTCTTCCTTCGTCAGACCGTTTTGAGATGATATTTTATCAGCAGTTTGCATTATATTATCTCCAAACATTCCGCCTAACGCTATATATTTACCCGTATGCATTATTGCAACACCCGCAGGAGGATTTACGAATGCAGTTATTCCTCCTGCCGCTATCGTTCCCATGCCTGCTATTTGGGTCACTCCTGCTAATTTATCTATAAATCCGTCCTGACTCTTACAGTATTTATTAACCGTTTCTTCTACTTTATACGCATTTCCGAATGCATCCAGTTTTGCAGTATAAAATTCTTCTTGCAGTTCTTCTGCCGATAAAACATTTTTTACTTCGTCAGTAAACTTATTTTGATTAAAATATCTCGGCATCGTATTTAACATATTAGCCGTATCAGATAAATTATATGTTATAGTTTCATATTCATATTCTTCATCTTCACTCATTCTTGTATAAAAATTATTTATACGGGTAACAACCAATTGACCTTGTTCGTTAATATTTACCTCCGAAATATGACCGCCGTATCCTGCAAAAGCCATATCCTTATCGGCTTTATCTTCTTCCGAAGTTTGCTCATTCCCCGTCATTCCTTCTCTTATATATGAGAGGAACTCTTCTTTTCCCGTTTTCTCATCACCAAAATATGTTATGAACATATTTAATACTTCTTCCAAATTCTCCGCATCGACAATTGATTTCTGAAATTCTTGCGCAGAATTTAACATATTACAAGCTATTGCATATTTATCAGACTTTTCTTTATAATCTATTATTTTTTCTTCATCATATTCTCTTCCCGTCCACTTCTTAAAAACCGCCTCAAACGTTAAATCACTTTCGCCGTTCAATGCAGCAGTTAATTCCATTATCATTTGTTCTTCTTCTTCAAGTGAATTTACAATATCTTTACTTGATATCCCCAGTCCTGTCAGTATCTTTATATTATTAAAACCGCTCGTTATAACACCGTCTTGTTCATTTTGGTTTTTTATGCTCGTTATATATGTATTTAAATCTTTAGTTAAAAGATTAATTGTCCAAGCCTTATTTTGATTTTCCGTATCGTATTTTTCCAAATCCAATTCGGCTAATGTTGAATTATTCTTATTGTATTCAATTAAATTATATTCTGATGCCAAATACAGTTTATTAGATATTAAATCCTTATAAGACTGTGATAAACTACTGTTTTGAATATCCGCTTCCAAATCGGAACCTGTAATTTCATTATATCTCTCCAATATTAATGCATTTACCTTATCTTCATTTTCCGATTGTAACAGAATATTAGTTATAAACTCATTTGACTTGCCGCCATTTGAGATTTCTGACGAATTCATTGAACCATACAGTTCTTTACAAACAACATTCAGCGCTGTTTGTTCTCCCGAAAGAATGGATTCATACAACTTTGAAGTAATTTTTTGCATTATATCGTTACGTTCTGCCGTTTCCCACGGCAAGCCGAAATCTCTGCCAATATCCCTTATTAAATCACTATTATAAATAGTATTATATGATTGAATAATATTAGCCCAATCAGCTCCTGTTAAATCATCATTATTTATTATTTTATATAAACTTTTTTTATCCGTACCAAGTCCGGATAATGCTTCATATATATACTTTGAATGGTCTTCATAAGCTGCTTCCGATAAAATATCATCTAATGATATATTTTCATCCCCATTGTTGTCCGCTATATCTTTTACAGCTTCAAAAATACTGTCATTTGAACTGATTCCGTACGCTTCAGATAATGCTTCAAAGAAATTCTGACTTTTTACACTTGAATTTTCACTGTTTTCTAATGCTTCCAAAAATAATGACATTAAATCATCTTCTTTAACATCAATATTATTTTCCTTCATCTTCTTTGTAAGAACACCAAAATTTATTATTTTAATATTTTCATCAGACATATATTAGTACATCCAACCACTCACTATAATATTTACGGCAGTTGATGCACCAATCTTTAGTTATATACAGCCGAATTTACAAAAATTTACCTTGTATAAATTCCGCAGGGAACATAGAAAGAGGCTCCGGGTTTGCTAATTTTACTGTAGCTTCCTGTTCGAATTTTGTAAACAGTAAAAACATAACTTTTTTGTTTATTTCCATTAATATTTTTGCTGGAATACCGTTAATAGCCATTTCGTATGCGTTAAACAGATATTTCCTTATATTAATTTCTTTTTCATTAAGCTCATCATCTTTTTTTCATTATTTAAATTATCGTTATCGTTTTCCATACTTTTCTCTTTTTTATTTATCACTTATTTCTATTATATTAAACATCTGTGACAAATTCGGCACATGATATTTTTTTATCATTTGCATATTATAGAAGCTGGAAACATGTTTAAATAAAAAATAAAATTTTGTATATGAGAAATGTTGATACAATTAAAAAGCTTTGGCATAAAGTTCGAATAATCAGAACCGACAGGGGTTACTCGCAGGAAACACTTGCTGAAAAAGCCGATTTAAACCGCTCTTTTGTAGGTCTGCTTGAAAGAGGTAAAACAAATATTACAATAAAAAGCCTTGAAAATATAGCTAATACTTTAGATATTGATATAAAAACTCTTTTTGATTTTATTTTATAAATTTATTAATACTATTTATTTTCCTTATATTTAATACGTGTCCGAATTTGACACATATATAAAATATAATATATTTTGAAGGGAGAATAAATATGTACGATGAAATTTTTTACTATAAAAACAGTGATTTTACGATTGCTTATAAAAACGGTAAAGCGGGACTTATAGATGTTAATACGGGTAAACCAATAACGGAGTTTATTTATGACATCATTAAAGAGAAAAATAGGCTAAGTCTCAGTAATTTGATTAAATCTAAAGATGATGATGACCCAAACTTATATATAGCAATGCTTGCAGGAATAAGTAAAGATTATTGTACAATGAGCAAAAACCATAAATGGGGGTTATTAAATAAAGAAGGTAAAGTTGTTTTAGATTTTAAATATAAATATCCTATAGAACTATTAAATATTTTTCGATATATCTCAGGATATTATATTGTCAATGCAGATGGGTATGAAGGTGTACTTGACGAAAATTCAAATATAATATTGGAGCCTGTTTATGACCATATTATGGACAGTAATCTTTATTGGTCTTGCGAAAAAGACAATCTTTTCGGGTTGGCAGATATTAACGGAAAAATGGCAGTTGATATAAAATATAGTTTCGTTAGTGCTGCTTCAATGACTAAGCCATACTTTATAGCCCAAAAAAAATCTAAATACGGACTCATAACTCTAAATGATGAAATTATTTCTGATTTTGTTTATGGACACCTTACAAGCGAAAAAGACGGCGAATTTTATATAGGTATGCTTAATGGTAAATACGGAGTTATAAATTATAAAGGCGAAATTATTTTGGATTTTAAATTTGATTATATAACATCTTGTTCCAATAGTGATTTTAAATTAACTTTTTTAACAAAATATAAAGGGAAACAAGAAGTCTTTGATGAAAACGGAGAAAAATTATGGGATTAAATGATGATATTAAATATAAATATGATAAAATAATTCCCTTCTCGAATATGGATTATACTATAGCATTGTTAAACACAAAAGCAGGCTTGATTAATTTAAAAGGTAATCCTCTGACGGAATTTATTTATGATGATTTAATCGATTATTATGCTGATTTGAAATTCGGTATCGGCTATTGGTTTTTAACCTATGAAAACGATTATTGTTCTTTAAGAAAAAATTATAAATGGGGACTTCTTGATAAAAAAGGAAAAATTTTAATTGATTTTTTATATGATAAAGAAATTTATGTTAATAAAGAAGATAACTTATACTTTGTCAGATTAAATTCTTCTTGGGCAATTTATGATGAAAATTGGAAAAGATTAAATGAAAATTTATATGAACAATTAAATAAGATTAATAATTATATTGTGTTTAAAAAAGGAAAGTATGGTGTAATGGATTTAAAGGGCAATATAATTATAGAACCGATATATGATTACATCAGCACAAATATAAATGTAATTGAGGGATTTTGGTTTTGCAGGAAAGACAATAAATATGGAGTAATTGATATTTCAGGCAAAATAGTAATTGATTTTAAATATTCAAATTTATTTGTTTCTCAAAGTAAAAAATATATATCGGCTGTTCGCTATGACAATAAACAATGTGGTATAATTGATATCAATGATAATATCATAGTAGATTTTATTTACGACAAAATTGAATTTTGCGAATCTGAAAGCTTTAAACAAGAATATTTTCTTGCATATAAAAACGGGAAAAGTATTTTATTAAACCCAAATAATCAAAGAATAATTTAAAAAAATAATATGAAAGATGAATTTAGATACGAAAGAATTTTAAATATTATTGATTTAATTATGACAATGCAGTCGAATACCTTAGGTGTCAGCTTAAAAGAGATACAAGAAAGTTATAATGTATCTCGCAGGACGGCTCAAAGGATGAAGGATATTGTAATGAGCCTTTATCCTCAGGTAAAGGAATTGCAGACAAATTCAAAAGTCAAACGCTGGGGGTTTAAAGGTAAACCAGTTAACCTGTTTAACTTTAATTCCGATGATATTACAAATTTAGAAAATATAAAAGAACTTTGCAAAATAAATAATTTATCAGACAAAATATCAGTTTTGAATAAAGTTATTGAAAGTATAAAAAGCGCTAATAATCCTAATTTAACTACACTTGAAAATGATATAGAAGCAATGATGGAATGCGAAGGTTATGCCGTAAGACAAGGAGCTGATTTTAATGTTGATAATAAAATTTTATCGGCAATACGAATGGCAATAAAATCTATGAAAAAACTCCAATTTGATTATCAGGCAAAAGATTATTTTAATTTGAATGAAAAAAATATCGCCGGATACAGAATTCAAAAAGGTTTAAAACCGAAAAAGACAATAAATGCAGAACCTCTTGGGATTCTATATGGGGAAAGACACTACCTTATTGCAAAAAATGACGGTAAAATTAAACAATATCTGCTTCATAGAATATCTGACATTAAAGTGCTTGATGAATATTTTACACCTGACTCCGACTTTAATTTAAAAGAATGGACAAATTCTTCTTTTGGTATTTTCCATGACAATGTAATTAATGTAAAATTAAAATTTAAAAAAGAAATTGCTGATGATGTAATTAAATATAATTTTCACCCGACCCAACAAATAAAACAGCAAAAAAATGGAACAGTAATCGTAACCTTTACCTCTTCAGGCACAAAATCAATTTTGTGGAATATTTTTAAATGGGGAGTTAATGTTGAAATTATTGCACCAAAAAGTTTGAAAGAACAATATAAAAATTATTTAAAAGATGTTTATGATTTGTATTTAATTTAAAACCATAAATTTTCAAATGGACTTTTCAAAATACAAAGTTCTAACCCAAACAGGAAACCCCGCATAACCATACACTTTAAACACACAGCCGAAATGCAGGTGGGGGAATAGTTTTAATTCAACTTTCCGTAATAATCATACTAACCGAACATCTGCGAAAAAGTCCGAAAAGACCGTTTTATAAACGGGTAGTTTTACAAAGCGAAGCACCGCAACGAAGTGAGGATGACTGAGCCTGTATGCGTTAGCTGATTATTTAAGGGCAGCTAAAATCCAAACAGGAAGCCAACTTTCCGAAAAAAGCAAACTATCCGTAAAAAGCAAACTACTCAATTAGTAACATTAACAATGTAAAGAGACACTTAGTTTGATTATTTGAATCACTTAGTTTGAGTATTACTTCCCTCAGGCTGGAAACGAACCAAGATTTTTATTATTCAATTTATGTGTGAATATTGGTTTTCGACATTCACAAATTCATATTAACTCTGTTTTAATCTAATTTCAAGTGGTTTGAGCCGGGGAATTTTCCCCAATTTTATTTTTCAAACTATATTTGGATTTGATGGCAAAAATTTGAAAAATCGCCTCGCCGAAACCCCTAATTCTTCATTCAATTTTTGCAACTTTTCCCCGATTATATATTATTAAAGATTTAAAATATAATTTTTTGCACCAATAAAGTCTAAACACTGTTGTTCATATGCTTT
>CANQLK010000110.1 GCA_947624665.1 Candidatus Gastranaerophilales bacterium | reverse complement strand
GTGCTCGTCTTGCCGTTTCTTCAATAAGATTTTCTATTATTCTCCATTAGAGCTGACTTAAATTAAAATTATTTTTTATTCGAAAAGAAAAAAATAAAAAAAGCGAAGTATCTGTTCGACAATTTCTCTTTTTTATTTAATATTAAAAAATAATTTAATTACGTCAGCTTTGAATTCCGAATAAAGAAAAAATTTTTATTTCGAAAGTTTGTCTACAAGTCGGTTTTTTTCTCCGTCTTCATAACAAATATTAAAATAATAATCAGCAGTCCTGCAACTGCATAAATTCTGAACGAATCTATATAAGCCCAAAGTCTTGCCTGCTGCAACATTTGATTGTATATAAGACTTTGCGCCATATATCCTGCCGTTGATGAATCGGTATATTGCATAAAATTAGCCGTAAAAGCACTTAATCTCTCAAGAAATATATCGTTTGTTTCCGTAAGAGTATGCGTCAGCATGTTTTGATGCATTTGCGAAAATCTTGATAGAAAAGTCGCAACAAGTGATGTACCTACCGCACCGCCGATTGTCTTTATGAAATTCTGCAATCCGCTTGCGTTTGACATTTCTGCCGCAGGAACGCTTTGGCAAGAAAAAGACATAATAGGAACCATTGCAAGTGCCATACCGAATCCGAATAAAATATTCGGAATTGTAATGGCGGATTGCGAAATTTGTAAATTAATATCACCCAACATCCAACTTCCTACGGAAAGAAAAGCAACACCTAAAGAAGCAATTAGCCTTGTATCCATTTTATCTTGAAGTCTTTGTGACATTATCAGTCCTGCCATACATCCGATACCTCTTGGCATCATTGATAATCCGCTTGTAAATGAATCATATCCCATCATTATTTGCATAAATTGGGGTATCATAGCAAGAGAACCCAGTAATATAGCGTTCATAACGGTTAAAACTATGGTGCCTGTCGCTAAATTCCAGTCTTTTAATACACTCAATCTGACTAAAGTTTCTTTTCCTTTGATTTGCGAAACAATAAATCCTATTAAACCTATAACCCAAATAACGGTTAATCTGCATATAAGCTTAGAAGCGAACCAATCAAGGTCATTGCCTTTATCCATCATTATTTCAAAAGCTACAGCAAACATAAACAGGAAGATAAGTCCCCAATAGTCGGTTTTAACATTTTTTTGACGTCTTGCATAAGGAGGATCATAAATCATTGATTTGGACATAGCAACTATAGCCATACCAATGGGAACATTTATAAAGAATATCCAGTGCCAGGAATAATTTTCCGTTATATATCCGCCTAAAACGGGGCCTATAATCGGGGCAATTATAACTACAAGACCGAATAAGGTAATTGCAATACTTAAATCTTTTCCTTTAAATGACTCCATTACTATTGCTTGTGCAATCGGAACCAACACTCCGCCGCCTAATCCCTGCAAAAATCTGCCTATAACCATCATAGTCATTGATGTTGATATTCCACAAAGAAATGACGAAATTGTAAAGAGAAGCACCATGCCTATAAACATATTTTTTCTGCCCAATAATCGGCTTAACCAGTCTATCATAGGTATGGTTATACAGCTTGCTATTAAATAGCTTGTTAATATCCAAATTGACTCTTGGCTGCTAACTGAATATGAACCTGCAATATGAGGCAGTGCAATATTTGCTATGGTTTCATCAAGGGCAAATAAAAATGCTGCAAGCATTGTAGGGATAATTAAAAGCCATTTGTTGTGTTTACTAACGTTTTGTATCTGTTCTATGCTGTTTATATTTAATTCGTTTGCCATAATTGAATTATATCATAAAATTAAGACATAATTTTTTGCTTTTTTACTTTGTTTTGCATATCATATAAACATTTGAAATATTAATGGGATACAAATTTATATGAATATGTATTTTATATCACTGGGATTGCTTTTATTCGGAGCTTTGATTTCTTTGACGGTTAAAGAAGAATGGAAATTAAAAATTTGTTCTTTCTTTAGTGCGATTTCGACGGTTTTATTACTAATAACCTCGTTTAATATTATAAAATCGGGAAAAATAGCGGCTAAATCATTTTATTTATCTTCGTTATTCGGGGATGTAAATATTGTTGCAGATAGTCTTTCTGCATTTTTTATAATAGTAATATCATTAATGAGCTTTTTGGGCGTAATATATGCTGCGGGATATATGAAACCTTATATATTGAAAGGACGTAAAATATCAGGTCATTGTTTCTTTCTTATGATGTTGATTATATCTATGTTAATGGTAGTTACGGTTCAAAACAGTCTGCTTTTTCTTGTCGTTTGGGAAATAATGTCATTATCTTCATTCTTTCTTGTTATATTTGAAGGAGATAAAAAGGAAGTATTGTCGGCAGGCATAAAATATATGGTGTATATGCATATATCGGTCTTGTTATTAATATGTGCATTTGCGTTGTTGAATATAAAAACAGGCAGCTTGAATTTTAGTGATTTTGTATATGCGGTTAGCCAAAATAAACATTTTGCAAACGTAATATTTGTATTGTTTTTTGCGGGGTTTGGAATAAAAGCGGGATTTGCTCCTTTTCATACGTGGCTTCCCGAAGCTCATCCTGCCGCTCCCAGTCATGTTTCGGCTATTATGTCAGGTGTTATGATTAAAACGGGGATATATGGTATTTTAAGAGTACTTACTATTTTGGGAATGCCGACAAAGTTTATAGCATATACGGTTCTGATAACTGCTTTATTATCAGCAATGTACGGTGTGCTATATGCAATATCGCAACACGATATAAAACGGCTTCTTGCATATCACAGTATAGAAAATATAGGTATTATAGGTATAGGAATAGGCGCAGGTCTTTTGGGTGTAGTTTATTCAAACCCAATGCTTGCCGTTTTAGGTTTTTCGGGCGGTATCTTTCATATTTTAAATCACTCTTTATTTAAGGAATTATTGTTTCTATCGGCAGGCAGTGTATACACAAAAACCCATACCCGAGATGTTGAATTGTTGGGCGGACTTATTAAAAAAATGCCATATACGGCGGTGTTATTTATAATCGCTTCCGTAGCGATATGCGGTTTACCGCCTTTTAACGGATTTATAAGCGAATTTTTAATTTATGGTGCAATAATAATAGGATTGCCCGCTCCGAATATATTTGTATTTTTAATGCTGATTGTTTCATTAGCGGCACTTGCACTGGTAGGGACAATGGCTGTTCTATGTTTTACAAAGGCTTCGGGTGTAATGTTCTTAGGTAATCCGAGGAGTCAAGCAGCAAAGGATGTTAAAGAAGATGTTCCTCCTGTTATGACGGTTCCTATGACGATATTGGCAATATTGATATGTTTAATCGGTATATTTCCGCAATATTTTATAAAATTAATTACAGCTCACGTTAGTGCGATTCTGCAAGGCAGCATGGTCGAACAAATAATGAATTCGGTTGTTAATTTAACAGGTTCGATAAGTCTTTTATGCCTGATATTTATTGTAATATTCATAACCGTTTTTATTTTTGTATCGCTTATGAAAAAGAAGCCGAAGGAATACTCCGTTTGGGCTTGCGGATATGATAAGCCGAATAACAGAATGCAATACAGCGCTTCTTCTTATGCGGATTTATTTATTTCAACTCTAAGAGTATTTTTTAAACGAATTTCTCATATAAAAAAGCCGTCGGAAATATTTCCGAAAGAAGCATATTACGAGATGGAAACAGAGGATATCGAAGAAGCATACATACTGAAACCTTTGTTGAAAATCGATGAAAGATTTTTGGCTATGTTTGAAAAAATACAAAACGGAAATATGAGGCATTATATTTTATTCGGACTTATATTTCTGATTCTATCGATAATAGGATTAATATACATTGGATAAGGCGGATTATAGATGATAACATTTATAAATATATTAATATTATTGGTTATACCATTTATAATGATAGGGATAATAAAGAAAACAAAAGCATTTTGGGCTGGCAGGAAAGGCGCAAGCATATTTCAGCCCGTATATGATTTCATAAGGTTAATGAATAAGGAAACAATATGCGGAGAAACAACATCATTTATATTTAAATTGGCACCGTTGATAAGTTTTGCTGCTATATTATTTGCATCATTATTTGTACCGCTCGCAGACGGGAAATCAATAATCGAAATGCCGTTTGCCTTCATAATATTTGCATATACAATGGCATTGGGAAAGTTTTTCTCTTTAATCAGCGCATTGGATACGGGAAGCAGTTTTGAAGGGATGGGAGCTTCACGTGAGGCTTGTTTTTCAACCATTGTAGAACCTGCTTTTTTTATTGTACTCGGTTCTTTAACAGTATTAACCCATATTAATTCATTCGGAAGTTTAAAATATATAATGCTTAATTCCGGGATATACGGATATTTAATTATAGCGCTAATCGCCGTAACTTTGTTTATAATGCTGCTTGTTGAAGGATGCAGAGTACCCGTGGATGATCCTGCTACTCATCTTGAATTAACTATGATTCATGAAGTTATGATTCTTGATAATTCAGGTGTTGATTTGGGGTTAATAACTTGGGGTTCGGCAATAAAAATGTTTTTAATAGAATCATTAATAGCGGCAATGATAATCCCTGCCAATATATCGATAATATATTCAGTACCTGCATTTTTGGCGGTTATATTTATTTTGTCGGTTATAATAGGCACCGTGGAGTCATCAATGGCGAGATTCAGAATGACACACGTTTTTGAATTTATATTTATAATGTCCGTAACGGCATTAATTGTTTTGACACTTGTTACCTACAGTATTTACGGGAATTAATTATTATGGAAAATATATTTATAATTTTATTAGGTTTATCAATGATATACATATCATCAACAAGCAGATTGGCGGCGCATATAAAAATGCTTACGATACAAGGAATATTGCTGTTTTTGATTTGTATATCGGAATTTATGAGTTCTCATAAATATAACCCTGATTTTCATTATATTTTTGCTATTTTAATACTCATCGTGGAAACATTAATTGTAAAATCGATAGTAATACCGTTGTTTTTAAAGAGAGTTTTAAATAAAACCAGTGCATACAGAGATTCCGATGCCAATATCCCTCATTTTTATTCGCTTGTAATTTCAAGTGTAATATTATTTGCGGGATTTTTGAGTGCTAATATTCATTCATCGGATTTTAATATAATTACTCCATTGTATTTTGGGGTATCAATATCGGTTATAATAACGAGTTTATGGCTTATTACGATTAAACATACCGTCTTATCCAATGTAATAAGCTTTATAACAATGGAGAACGGAATATTTTTATTATCGCTGTCCGTTGCGAAAGAAATGCCCGTTATTGTAAATTTAGGGGTATTACTTGATATTTTTATAGCGGTTTTCATTCTTGGAATGCTTGTTAAAGAAATAAACAGCAAATTTGATGATATGGAAATTTCGCAATTAACCGAATTAAAGGACTATGAATAATGATTAATCTGATTTTAATATTTCCGCTTGTTGCTTGTGTATTGCTTTTTATCTTCAAAAAAAAGTTTCTAAATAATTTGATGATAAATATATATGCGATATTGCATTTAGTCGTGACATTTATTTTATGCTACGCTCCTGATTTTCTGAAAACATATCAAAGCACAAGATTTTTTGCCGTTGATGATATAAATAAAATATTTATGCAAACATTGTCAATAGTCTTTATGGCTGTGAGTATATATAATAACGGATATATAAAAAGTGAGAATTCCCCTGAAAGAATGCTGAGGCATTATACATACATGCTGCTCATATTTGTTTTTTCTATGACAGGAGCAATATTAAGTACTAATTTAGGCGTAACTTGGATATTTATAGAAGGTACGACTCTTGCAAGCGCATATTTGATATATTTTAACAAGACAAAACATTCAATAGAAGCGGCATGGAAATATGTATTTATCTGCTCAATAGGTATAGCATTGGCATTTGTCGGAATAATATTATTAACGGCTTCTACGGGCAGTTTAAATTCATTGTTCTATTCCGATTTATACAGTCATGCAAATGAATTTAACACATTTTGGCTGAAATTTTCATTTGTATTTATATTATTCGGAATAGGAACAAAAATGGGATTAGCTCCCGTACATTTTTGGCTGCCCGATGCGCATGCCG
>CANQLK010000109.1 GCA_947624665.1 Candidatus Gastranaerophilales bacterium | reverse complement strand
ATTATTGATGGGATGTATAGGTGTTGGTGCTTTATTATCTTCTCTTTTGCTGGCTTCAAAAAAATCAAAAAAAGGTCTTAAATATATTATAATTTCCGCTTGCACTTTATCTTGTATCTGCCTTATATTGGCCGGAATTTATCATAATATTTACCTTGTTGCCATATTAATGTTCTTATTCGGTATAGGAGTCACTGCCTGCGTTACTCCTCAAAACTCACTTATTCAATCGGTCGTTGACGACGAAATGCGTGGCAGAGTTCTTAGTATTAATTCTATATGTTTTCTGGGTACTACCTCTTTAAGCAGCTTTACTATCGGTACTATTGCAGAATTCCTCGGAATCAGCCATACATTTATTATTATCGGATTTTCCTTATTGATTTTTAACTTTATTTTGGGCAGAAAATATATTAAATTTAATTATTGAAAATATTTGAAAGTGCTTAAATTATTTACTATATCCAAATTATTTTTTTATAATTTTATCAATAATGTATATAGGGCGATTTCTGGTTTCATCATAAATTCGCCAAATATACTCTCCTAAAATTCCCAAAAACAATAATATAAAACCTGTACATATTAATATAAGACACATTATAGATGCCCAACCGTTTACGTTTATCCCTACCTTGCAATATTCAATTAATATAGAAGTTCCTAAATAAAATGAAAATAACAAAAATAATAACCCCGTAAACCAAACTATTTTTATAGGAATATAAGAAAATCCTATAAATGAATCCATCACTAATTTTATTTTTTTAGCAAATGTCCAAGCACCTTTACCTTTTTCTCGTTTTTGTCTGTCAAAATATACCAATTGAGAATCATATCCGGTCCATAATATTTGAAGTATCAAAGATGAGTTTATTTCATCAAGATTTAAAATAGTTGTTATAACCTGTCTGTCAATCAAAAAACAGTCACAACCGCCTTTTGGCATTTTTTTATTTATGCACTTTCTGACAAAAATATAATATAAACCGGCAAAAAATTTCGTAAAAAACCCGTCTTGTCTTGTTCTGCGAGCAGCTAAAACAACTTTTTTTCCTGTCCGCCAAACATTATACATATCAACAATTAATGTCGAATCCTCTTGCAAATCTGCCTGCTTTGTAACGGCACAATCTCCCGTACATATCTCTAACCCTGCTAATATTCCTGCATGCTCCCCGAAATTTTTTGATAAATTTACCGCAACAATTTTAGAATCTTCTTTTTGAAGTTCTTGGATTATATTCCAAGAATTATCATCGGAACCGTCATTGACAAATACAACTTCATAATCATCTGTCTTTTGAAATACTTTTTCTTTCAGGTCATAATATAAATCCTTAAGAGTATCTTCATTTCGGTATACCGGTATAATTATTGAAAGTTTATTCATCTGTTACTCCAAATAAGGCACTGTTCTATATATTCGTTTTGCTTAATTATTTCATTATACAAATTCAGTTTATCATAGTTATTATACATTATGCCACTATATTTATTTAAGATTTCTACAAATTGATTTTCAGGATTTATACTGCAATATGTTTCTTCATTGTTATTTTTTATTATTAGTTTAACAGCAAAATTTTCAGGTGCGGTAAATATTCTTGATGATTTAACATAACCTTTACTTCCGAACAATTCAAGTTCACAGCTGTATTGCTGATCCATACCAAATGATAATTGAGCAATAACCCCTTTATCATTAACGGCAATTATAGCACCTTGCATATCAACACTATATATTTTACTGTTTACTAATTTTGAACCGATGATTTTCATATCGGCACCCAAAAATAATTGTGCGGCTTTAACCGTATAACAGCCGCAATCAAATAAAGCCCCGCCACCTAATTCCTTTTTATATCTAAAATCATTCTCTCCTTTAAATGGAAAACAAAAATTACTTCTTACTAATTTCAAATCACCAAATTGTTCTGATTTTAATATTTCTTGAATTTTTATTATTTGAGGATGAAATACAAATGCAAAATTTTCTATCAGTGCTAAATTCTTTTCTTTAGCAATCGATACAATCTCTTTTGTATCCCTTAAGCTTGTTGTAAACGGTTTTTCCATAATAACATTTATATTGTTCAATAAGGCTCTTTTACCCCAATAATAATGCAATATCGGCGGAAGCGCTATATATACGACGTCAATTTCATTTGACTTTAGCATATCTTCATAACTTAAATAGGTTTTACCGTTATATTTTTTATTATATTCAACGGCTTTTTTTATACTATCTTTTATATGATCTATATCAGATATACCGCTTGGAATTACAAGCCTTTCTTGTTCATTTGCAACAGCAATACCTACATATTCATACTTATCGGATTTTATAATTGCAGGAATCATTTTATTTAAAGCAATATTAGCAGGTCCCAAAATACCTATTCGTATTTTTTTCATTTCTATCCTTTTAGATTGTTAGTAATGATAATAAATTTCTTAACTGAATATTCAAACAATTATTTATTTGTATAAGAATCTTTAAAGTAGCATAATCAACCCAAGTATATTTTGTATCAACATCAGTAATATCTTCTTTATTAATAAATATTATTACATTTCTGTTGCTATAATGGTAAAAACGTCCGCCTTCTTCTGATAAAATACAATCATATATAACATTTTCATTATTTTTGAGTTTATCGTGAAAAATTTTTTCAACCTCATCTATATAAGTATAATTTTCATTATGAATCATTTCATCTTGAATGGTAGGCCCGATTTCAACCCCGTCAATACACCCAGGCTCCGCCATCAATGAAACCAAAAACTTCATAATCCCATTATCATTACAGCAAAATAATCCGTACATTGACTGCTTACAAGCTGCAAATAACGGCTGTCTCCATTTTGATACTTCTCTGTTATTTATTTCTATATCGCAAAATATAACTTTGAAAGGATAATGATTTTTACATCTGAATTCATTATTCTTCATTTCCCATAATTTTAAATCTTTTAATTTTATTAACTCAACCTTGTTTTCATTGAACATTTTATAATTATTTATCAAATTATATATTTTTATAATTTCTTTATAATCAAAATTATTTATATGTTTTTCATCAGGTAAACAGGATATAACGGTTCTTGTATCCATATTTACAATATTATTATATGACATAAGAGATTTAATTTGTTTCAAAGTCATCCACTTATGTGTATCCGATTCGGGTATAACTTCATCTACAGCCAAAATTACATTTCTATTTCTTTTTTTATAAAATTTTGAAGAATGCTCAGACTGAATTTGGTCAACAATAATATCTTTAGAATTCATATTAAGAAAATAATTAAGATACAACGGAGTTTTTCCGCCATGTTTTTTTGTAAAGTTACTTTTCGTCGCTTGAAGAGTAGGTGCAATTTGGACGTGGTTTATATTCCCCGGCTCAATTTTAGCTTGCATAAGATAATGCCAGGTATTATTTATTTTACAAGCAATAATCCCAAGGAAGCCTATTTCATCCTGCATTATTATCGGTTGTTCAAATACGGTTCGGTTTTTACAACTTTCCCTTATTCCGTATATTCGAAAAAAACTGTTATCTCTATTTTTTATACAGCCTAAACCTTCATCATAATACCAAGGTTCACAATCTTCTAATGATATATAGTCAAGTTTTACGTGTTTATTTCTGTTTATATCTTTTATCCAGTTAATTAGCTCTTTTTCCGTATGAATAGGACTTTCATCTACATAATCAAATTTAAATATATTATTTAATAAATTTTTTCTAACATTTCTCATAAGTTTTTAATTCCCTCAAATATTCGGAGAAATCATTGTATGTTTCATTATTAGGCTCAAATTTGCAATCACATAATGCCTCTACAATACAATTATCAGAAAAATTTGTTATGGTTCTCCACAGCATTTTGTCTATAAACAGTCCTTTTTTGGGTGAATTCAAACGATATACGGTTTCTGATTTTCCGTCATTTATTATTACTTCACAACTGCCAAAAACAGGTACAAGAATAATTTTTGTTCGTTTTGTAGCATGTTGACCTCGTACGGCATTTTTAGACATATCACGAATCCAAAATACTCTTTTTATATCGAAAGGAACAGATTTGGAATTTCCTTCCGCAACGAATAAATTCCCATCAGTGTCAGGATGTACGGGTATATCTACATAATAACAACGGCTATTATTCATATTCATTAACCTCTTTAATGACTTTGCTTATTTCATCTTCATCCATATAATCCATCATAGGTAATGAAACAATTGTATCGCAAATTTCTTCCGTTATGGGAAAAGCACCTTTTTTATATCCGTATTTTTCAACTAAAGCAGGCTGTAAATAAGGCGGAACTTTCCAAGCTATATCGGTCGCTACACCTCTATTTTTAAGGAAACTGCGGAATTTTTCTTGTTCTTTAACCCTTACTACAAATTGATACCACGTATGTACACAATTTTCAGGCACAACAGGCAAATTGACCAACGGATTAGATATCTCTTTTAAGTATCTTGATGCAATATAATCTCTATTTTTCAATAATTCTTTAATATGCTTAAGTTTAATCCTTAATAAACCTGCCTGTAACTCATCCAGCCTTGCATTACATCCGATTACGATATTATGATATCTTTTATCACTCCCGTAATTACGAAGTATTTTAACCTTTTCCGTTATTTCGGAATTTTTAGAAATAACACATCCGCCATCTCCAAAACCTCCAAAATTTTTTGTCGGATAAAAACTGAAAAAGGAAGCATCTCCGAACAGCCCCGTATAAACTCCCTTATAAGGTGCAAAATGAGATTGGGCACAGTCCTCAAATAACATCAACCCGTTTTTTTTACATATTTCAATTATAGAATCCATCCTTGTTGCCAACCCGTATAAATGTGTTACTAATACGGCTTTTGTCTTTTTTGTAATCGCAGGTTCTATATTATGAAAATCCAGTTGATAATACTCATCAGGTTCTACAAAGACAGGGACACCGCCGACTTGAAGAATGCCAAGTACTGTTGCAATATATCCGTTCGCCTGAACTATTATTTCATCTCCGGGTTTTATTCCTGAAGCTTTTAATCCGAGAGCAATCGCATCAAGACCGTTATCTACCGTAGCACAATAACAACTACCGCCTAAAGCCTCGGAATATTCCTCCTCTAAACTTTTTACTTCATTACCTAATATATACCAACCGCTTCTTAATACCTCTAAGGCTTTTTTTTCGTATTCTTCCTGATATATTTTAAAACCTCGGGATAAATCATTTATAGGAATCATTTATTTCACTCAAAATTAACATTAAAATTTTAACATGAATATTGCATTTATATCAATATAAATCTGCGAATTTCTCTCAATTATAACTGTAAAATAACATTAGGTTACAGAAAAAGTAACATGAATTTCCAGAAAATAAAATACAATATGACCGTTTTTGACATAAAAAATGTCGTATAATTAGAATATGGATAACAAGCTGGAAGATTTTTTAAATAATAAGGATTATTACCTTATTCACTATGCAAGTGAAGGATTTTATAACGGATCAAGTCCTGCTCCTAAAATTTCGTGCATTGTAATTTATAACGATAGCGAGTTGAATAAGGATAAAAAACGATTTTCGCCTATGGATTATCTTGAGGAAAACGATTTAGAATCCGCTGAAAGATTATGCCTTGAAAAATTCAAACAAATCATCTCTAACCCTAGCACTTGCTTTATCCATTGGAATATGAATATGGAAGGTTTCGGATTTAAGGCAATATCAGCAAGGGCAAATGATTTAGGTATTGATATGCCTGAAATCACAAATGACAGATGCTTATATTAAACGGTGTCGATATAACAACCGTTAGTAAACGATTAGGACACGCAAAAACAAGCACTACTGCAGACATATATAGTCATTTAATGAAAAAAGCCGATGAAAGTGCTTCAAATACTTTAGAAAACATTTTATTAAATCAAAAACAAGCATAGATTATTTATCAAATTTATATCAAAAATTTAAGATTGTTGAATTATAGTTGAATTATTGCCCTATTTTACTACTAAAAAAGAGAGTTTCAAAATCGCTGAAACTCTCTTATATTAAATGGTTGCGGGAAGTGGATTTGAACCACTGACCTTCGGGTTATGAGCCCGACGAGCTACCAGACTGCTCCATCCC
>CANQLK010000108.1 GCA_947624665.1 Candidatus Gastranaerophilales bacterium | reverse complement strand
GTTATGGGGAAATATGTACAAAAAAGCAAAAGTGCGAAATGTGTGTAATTAAAAAATTCTGTAAAGGAAATGGAAATATATGAGCGTTAAAGAAGAAATTGAACAATTTTTATCATCAATGCCATTAAATCACGAATTTTCAACAAAATGGTTTAAAACTGAATTGAGCAAACAATTTAATCGGTCGCAAGATTGTTATATTCCCTCTGATTATTGCTACGACAGAACTAATAAAGGTATAAATCACGAAAAACAACCTCATTATTTTTTATATATAAGTCGAGGAAAATACCGATATGTAGGTAAAAGTTATCAATATAAAGGAAATATTGAACAAAATCCAAGAAATAAATAATATTAACAATTTATCGTTGTTCAATAACTAATATAAAAAGGGGTCACAAATGTGGATAATAAAAACAGTATGGAATATTCTTATATTTTTTTAAAAATTCTAATTCTTTGTATACAGTTCATATAGTACAATTGAGGCGCTTACCGATAGGTTTAATGATTCAACGTTTTTTTCCATAGGTAATTTTATATTCTTGTTTGATATATTTAATAAGTCCTTTGATAATCCCGTTGCTTCACTGCCGAACATAACAATATATTTACCCAGTTTTGCACATTCTTTAAGTGATATATTATTACTTTCGAAAAGTGAGGTAGCGACAAAAACATAATCCTCAAAAACTTTCTTTAATTCATTTAAAGCTTTTATACAGATAACAGGTGTTTTAAAAAAATTACCCGCACAAGAGCGGATTACTTTTGACGAATACAAATCAACGCAATTCCCGAAAAGGATAATTCCTTCTATATTAAATGCCGCAGCACTTCTGATTATTGTACCTAAATTCCCCGGGTCACTTACAGAATCAAGCAAAATCAATTTATTTAATTTTTTAAACTCACTGATTTTTCTTTCTTTTTTCTTAACTACTGCCAAAATTTCGCACGGACTGTCTGTTGTGCAGAGTCTTTTCATTATGTTTTCATTCACTTTATAAACGGGACATTTAAATTCTTCGGTATTATAATCTGATGAAACAAATATTTCTTTTACTTCAATATCGTTTGTTTTTAATTCATCTAATATTTTTGTACCTTCACAAATATAAAGTTCTTTTAAATCTCTGTATTTTTTCTGATGCAGCTTTGCTATTTCTTTAATTTTTTCTGATGAAATAATATCTATATTATGCACGAATCAGCCTGCCATTTCATATAGTAATATTTTTCATAATCTGAAAGCATAGAAAAATCAACAAGCTTTATTTCAAACGGAAAATGTGACAATGTATTCATAGTGATTTTATCGTCAACATAAGAAGCGTAAACCGTATTTTCAATACGTACTCCGCCCCAACCTTCTTTATATGCACCGGGTTCTATAGAAAATACCGTATTCTCTAAGATTTTTGTTTTACTCAAATTTGAACACGAAACAATCGGAGGATTTTCATGAACGGATATTCCTACTCCGTGTCCCGTGCCGTGCGCAAACGGATATTCCTCGCCAAGTTCCTTGTGGATTACATCTCTCGCCGTTTTATCTATTAAGAAATATGATGCTTTTTTATTATATTTATTAAAATATGCATTCAAAAAACCTTTCAATACGGAAGTATAAACTTTTTTCTGCTCTTCCGTCGGAGTTCCTTTCACAAATGTTCTCGTTGTATCCGTTGCAATTCCGCCTTCATAATACCCGCCGTAATCAATTAATAAAAAGTCACCGTCTTTTATCTTTTTTTCTTTTGAAGGATTTGAATAATGAACGATTGATGAGTTGCTTCCGCCTGCAACTATCGGTTTAAAGCTTAATGAAAGAGCTCCATTTTCTTTCATTGACTTTATTAGTGCTTCAGAGTATTCATATTCCGAGTATACGGTTTCGGAATTAAGCATTTCATATATTATTTTAAGAGCTTCATCAGAGCGTTTAAAACATTCTTTTATATGCTCCAATTCATTATTATTTTTGACGGTTTTTAAAAGAGATAAATAGCTTTTTTTGATTTTATTTGAAGGATTAATTAAATTGAAATCAAAAATCGTTAAATGTTCTTCATCAATAAATAATTTCGATTTTGTGATTGATTTTAAAGCAGACTCAAAGTCAGAGAATGGGAATATCTTAAAATATTTTCCGATAGAGGGCAGAGTACAATCCGTATAGATATTTACCTGATTTTCGTTAATAACAGCTTTTGCGGGAAATATTGCGCTGTATCCGAAATCATAAGAACGAAGATTCGTTATATATGCGACATCTTCAAGTCCTGTTACCAAAATATTAAATTTTTCACCTGCATATTCTTTTATTTTTTCAAATTTTTCATCAGCACTCAGTCCTGCTATATCGGTATTTACGCTAAAAATATTAAAATTCAAAGCGGATATCGAAGTATTTTTATATTCAGATACTGGGTCATTGTTAAACAGTTTAATAGTGACATTTTTGGTTTGTAGTTTATTTGTCAGTTTATCATAGAAATTTTTTGAAGTTTTTGTTGAAATTATGCCCAATTTATAATAAGAGGGAATGTATTCAACAAGAGCATTCAGGTATGATTTGCCCGTCGGAATTTTAACGACTTGAATATAATCGTGATTTACTTCAAAATCGGCTTGTTCATGGTATCTTGAGTCAACAAACAAATATATTTTATCCGACGTAAAAAGAACATTACCCGTTGAACCCGTAAAATCCGTTACATAATATCTTGAATTTAATTCTAACAAATTATATTCAACCAAAAACTCGTTAGTTGAATTAATAATTAGCGCATCAATATTATTTTTAGTCAAAAAAGACTTTAATTGTTCAATTAAATTTATATCCATCAGTCTTTTTTATCTGTTAAGTAAATTAAATGATAACCGAATTGAGTTTTAATAGGATTTGAAACCTCACCGACGTTCATAGAGAAGCAGGCATCTTCAAATTCTTTAACCATTTGTCCCTTAGTGAAATATCCCAAGTCACCGCCATTTTGACCTGACGGACACAATGAAACTTCTTTTGCAGCTTTTGCAAAGTCTTTTCCGTTATCTATTTCTTTTTTCAAATTTTTAGCTTCTTCTTCTGTTTTTACAAGTATATGACTTGCTTTTACAAATGTAGTCATAATATCTCCTTTAATTCAATCGTAGTATACCATAATTGGCAGTTTAAAACAATTTTATGTTTTTTATAATTTTGTATTCTTGAATAAAAATGGCTACGGTTCGCTTTGGGTAATTTAACATAAATAACTTAACCAATTATCAATTGCACATTTTAAAAATAATCTCATATAATTAACGCATTTTCTAATTTTAACAAGCCTCCAAAGTTTAAAACCTGCTTTAAACTTCATTGAAGTTGAAAAATTAAAAATTTATTACGGATAAATCATATATATATTTGCGAATGTAGTTGTATATGGTTTTGTCTATTAATGATAGATTTTCATTTAATAAATCCGATATTTTACTATTATTTTTTAAGTTATCTAAATCAATGTTATCAATGTTATCAATATTCAATTCTAAATTGTTATCAAATTGTCTACTTATATATGAACTGATTTCCGGATAATTTTCTAATATACATATAATTATTACTATACTTTGGGAATTAAATTCAATATTATTATCTTTTAAATCGTTAATTAATAATTTTAAAATATTAATTATTTTTTTTATTTTTCTGGGGTTATATTCAAATATTTCTCCATAATCCTGTAAAAACTTTTCTAATTCTTCTATAATATCATTCGGTAATTCTTGTATATTAGGTGATGGACTATCTTGAAAATTGTTTTTGTCTTGATTGTTTTCTTCTTCTTTTTCTATAACTAATTTATTGTTTTCCTTTAAATTTATATCATTATTATCGTCATAATTATTACCATTAGTATTACGATTATCCGTATGTGTGATATTTGTTATTTCACTTTGTAAAGGCAAAAGTTTATTAATAATATTACCGTAATCATCGGATAAAATTTTAGGAATATTATAATTAGCTTGTATAATTTTATCTAAATATTTTATAGCTTGGACTTTGTTGTTATTATTTAACTTGGAGTTAATCGCATTTAATATTACAGATATGTCAACATTTAGGACTACAACTATATCACATTCATCTGCAAGATATAAAATTAAAGCATCCAATAAACTAATAATTGATTGTTCACTGCATCTATCAAGGTCGTCAATAAAAATTACCGTTCGTTTTTTCTTTTTATTTAACTTTCTTATATAATTACAGATTTTGTTTTTAATTTTATATTTTATATCGATATTTTCCTTATATATTTTAGAATATTTAAAAGATATTATTTCTCCGATTTCATTAATAATACCTTTAAAGATGTTTAGTATAAATGCCAATATGCCTCCTCCAACTATAAGACTTAAAACATTTATATTATCTTTTAATTCATTAACAGATAATATCTTAAATTGAAGAATGCAATATATTACAGATACCAATATAAATAATACAACCACACCAAGGATATTTGTGAAATTAAAATATTTTAGAATAAACTTATCCAAAATGTTTAACTTAGAATATACCGTATCCGCAAGATTATATCCTATTTGATCATCGTTGTTATATTGCCAAGCATTGAATTTTATTATGTTTATTTTTTTATATTCGGCATTATCAATACATTTATCCTTACAGAAAAATTTATTTTTCCAAGAAAAAGAACTATTAATTGCGTCTAAATGATGAATCATAAAATTAACAAATGAAGATTTACCGTTTCCCCAACTTGAAATAATAGCAAGATTAAAAGGTGTTTGAGTGTTTTTATTTGCAATAAAAGAAGATAGTCTTATAGCATCCGGTTCTCTATTTAAATAATCTATCTGTGTAGGTTTATCAGAGTTTAATTTTTTTACAAGTTTATATAGAAAATTTGAATTTTCGTTTTTATCAAATTTTATGCCAAATTTTATAAACTGCTCGCCTGAATTTTTAAATTTTTCATATATTGGTATTGCATAAGATTCTGCATCTCGAACAAAACCTTCTGAATATTGTACTATTATGTTATTTGAATTATCCTTTATTATGCGTTTGCCTTGAGCTATATTCATCAATTTTGCGGAATCATAATATAAATTTATTTTTATATTAGAAAAATCATTAACATTAATATCTTTTAGCAATTTATTATTAATACCAAAGATATCATTTTTTGGGTTTAATAAATATATTTCTGTAAACAAATAATATGCAAGTTGCAATACTCTTTTGATACCATATTCATTGTTGCCGACAACATAAAATTTATCTTCGGAAAATCTACTCTCAAAATATTTCTTTATTGCTATATCGGATGCATTCAAATGAATTAAAATTATTGCAAATTTTAAATACTTTAAAAATATATCAATATTATTAGTAACATTCGTAGACCCGTAAGGAATTGTATATAACATTTTTAGCAACTCGTCCATCGAATAGAATCTTTTAATGTCTTTAGGATTACTATTTTTATCTTTCAAGTCCCTAAAAATAATTTGTTTTCCATTATATGCGAAAATAAATGGTATTGGATTTCCCAAAGCTCCGGGATGCATAATATTATAGTTATAAGCATATTTTTTAGCTTGCTCCAGACCATTCAACAAATTATCTGTTTTACTATTTTGTATTACTTCTATAATTGCAATGGCTTTATCATTGACATATAGAACACAATCCGCATGTACGCCAATATTAACTTCAACATCAAAAACTGCAGTATTATTATAACCACTGTTCGATTTATTTGAGATTAGCCAACCTAATTCTTCTAATTCCTGTTTTAATCTAACATAATTATCCGGAAGCATAAGTGAATTTTAGTCTAAAATAAAATAAAAATCAATAAACATTGAATTTTACAACAAATTATTTAGTAAATTCATAACCTTTTATCCAGTATTTTTTTAATACATTAGTTGCCAAAATACGCCACACACATTAATCACTCTTGGTTGAAGAAACATCAAGTCTTAAATTTATTTTTCGCCATTTAATCTAGTGTCGCAACATTACCTTTTCAATACGCCACTCGCAAATTTTTACTCACACCTACGCTTCGCTTCGGATACAGGCTCACTCGCTTCGCCTCAGCTCAGCAGTTCACTTTGTAAGCTACACCTGC
>CANQLK010000107.1 GCA_947624665.1 Candidatus Gastranaerophilales bacterium | reverse complement strand
GTATCATCCGCAATAGCTTCACTGGGAAATATCGGGCCGGCATTTGGTATAGTGGGTCCGATGGGAAATTACTCCTCCGTTCATACTATTTCTAAAATAATTTTTATTTTTAATATGATAATCGGACGCTTGGAATTAATACCATTCTTGGCATTACTTCATCCTGATTTTTGGAGTTTTCCAAAAAGA
This sequence comes from Candidatus Gastranaerophilales bacterium, assembly GCA_947624665.1. GTDB lineage: Bacteria > Cyanobacteriota > Vampirovibrionia > Gastranaerophilales > Gastranaerophilaceae > Avigastranaerophilus. The sequence goes on along the minus strand of CANQLK010000107.1, from coordinate 5,978 downwards.
AACAACTTGCATAAAATTAAAAAAATATGATACAATTTTAATGTTGTATAGTAGTTTTGAGAAATAGTATGTTTAAGAGAACTTTATCATTAGGATTATTATTGTTTTTGACAATTTATGTATGTAAATTGTTAATAGTAGGTTTTAGAAATATGGATTTGGCTGAATTTAAGCCCGTTGCATCGATATTTTTGCTTGATATATCCGCATCAAACAGGGATATGCAAAGCGAGCAGGAACAGTTGATTTTGAGAATATGCAAAAGACTTGATTCGGAAGATCATGCATTAATCTACATTGTATCGGAAGATACGTATAATATTTATGACGGAAATCCGCATAAATTACCTCAAATAAAAGAAGCAATGAAGCGACGTGGCGAATTTGATGCGAAAAGCTACGGAACCGCTTATGGATTGGCTCTAAAAAAAGCTGTAGCCGATGCTTTAAGATATGAAGAAAACGGATATAAACCCGCAATTCTAATACTTGGTGACCTTGAAAATGAAGGTGATATCAAAAAACAAATTAATTGGAATACACTACCGAAGAATATAAAAAATACAATTAAATATGTTCCGGATTTATCATTGGTATTTCTGTATGCTCATCCTCAGAAATTGGATACCGTAAGACAGACGTTATTGCCTGTTATGGATGACAAAAATCTTATAATGGCTTCGGAAGAAAATGTTGATATCGCTATTAGAAAATTTATGGAAGCAGTTGGAAGATAGAGGAAAAAAATGAGAGTAACAATTACATCACAAAATAATGAAAAAATTTTTAATGATTCAAGTGTAATAAATATAGGTACTGCGCCAAATTGTCATTTTCGGTTAAATTTGCCGTTTGATTTAATAATTTCACTTCAAAAGGCAGAAAACGGCAAATGGCAAATAATAAATACCTTTAAAAGTGATAAAATTTTATTTAGAGGTCAACCGATAGGAAAAGCAATAGAAATCGGTTCTTTATGTAAATTAATGATTTCGGATACAGATGAATTTGTAAGCATAAAAATAACGGAAGCAGGTACAAATCCAAGAGTAGTAACAGGTTCGTTAGAACTTGCAAACAGAAAAAATGCCGAAAAATTAAAACAGGCAGAAGTTAAAAAGACAATGAAAATGATTGAGGATGAAGAACTCAACGAACAAGATATCGAAATGCTCTACGGTAAAGGCGTAGGCGCACAAACAAAAATCAAAATAGACAGGAAAAAGCTCGATATTGAAAGAAGAAGAGCTATTGTAACTAAAGAAATTGCTTATAAATCAAATTATTTAAGACAAAAATTAGCACAAAATGATATTTTGCTTACAATCTTAAATATTTTAGTAGCTTTTATTCCGATTGCTATGGGGTTTATCCTGAAAGATATTATTCGAATTCAAATAGGCTTTAATTCATTCCAAAATAAAGTAGTATTTTTAATTGTAATTGCAATGATAATAATTACAATGTTATTAAAGCAGGGGCAGTTTATGCTTCTCCAAAATAAAGGAAAAAGAAATGTCACGCAGTCTTCTTTGTTAATACAAAGATTGTGTATGTTAACGTCAGGCGGTATATTTATTGCGATAATTGTATTTTCAATGGCTGAACTTACAACTCATACTTATGGAATGCCTTTATTGTTACCGCAAATGTTATTATTAACTTCATTCTTGTGTATATTCTTAGGAATATTTGCAGGATTTACAAAGAATATAAGCACAGAAAGCGGTGAAGAACTTGACAGCTACGAAAGCAGAGAAGATTTTCAGGCAATTGTTAAAGATTATCAACAATGGATACAATTATTTGTAAACAATATAACAAAGAAAAAGTTAAAAGATATCAGTAATAAAATATTTAACTTAGAAATTAAAGCCGGGTTGGAATATGCGGTTGGTATAATAACGGCACCATTCTTAGCTTATGGTGTATCGCAAACATTGGCAGAGTGTTTCCCTGAAGCTGCAGGTTGGATAAGACTTGCCGAAGGGTTTAAATTCTCGCCGATATTCCTTGCACTTGCAATGTTCATGATTATATTTGCGTTCCACTGTTTTGCTACTTCATTCGCTACTACAAAAAGAGTTAATGCATCAAATGTAATCAAACAGGACGGATTTAGTGATTATAACGTACACGGAGTTATCCTTCACGGTGTAGAAAGCAGTAAGAACCTAAAGAAAGAGGCAAAGAAATTCTTTATAATTGCTCTTTGTGTAGTATTTATTGAAGTATCAATGAACGCATCATACTTTATAGGAGTTATGGGCGGTGACGTAGGCGGTATGGTATTAAGCTTTATAGCTGCTTTATTGCCGACGGCTATTCTTATTATGGAAACCACGATGTTGGGTAATACAAAATATGAAATAATAATCAGAGAAGAATTATTGGATAAAGTAGATAAAGATTTTAATTAGTAAAGGAAAATTATATAATGTACAGATGCACCGAATGTAAAACAGAATATCAGGAATGTCCCGATTATTGTGAATGCGGTAATGATACGTTTGAGGAAATTGAAGATGTTTCAGTTGCCCGTCGTGCGCCAAGAGAAGATTATGACGAGGAAGAAGTAGTTATACCGCCGCCTCCAAAAAAGAAAAAAAGAAAAATGACACCCGAAGAGGCTGAGGAATACTATGAAGAACAGGCTCAAAAAAAGAAATCATTAATAGCAGCCGGTGTATTCTTTGTTTTGATAATTCTTGCAATATTTGTATTCCCTCCGCACGTAAAACATAAAATGGATGTAGTAAAGGAAAAAGTTTCTAAAGAAAATATTCAAATCCCAAGCATAGCAACATATTGGGATGATGCAGTACCTTCCGCATTCAAGAGTGAAGATCCTTTGGCTAACTTGCCTGTATTAAATTCTTCATTCGGTTCAATATCTCCGGTATTAAGAAATTATTTGGGGTATTTAGGTAAAGAATTTGATTCTAAATGGAATAAAAATATTATTCAGAGTGACGGTTCAAAATTATATACTACTACGGTTGTGTTTACAATAAATAAAGAAGGTTTGTTGAATGTAAAACGAATTGTAACAAAATCTGATAACGAATCTTTGGATAATTCCGTATCACTGGCGTTGACTAATGTAACAAACGTAGATATTCCGCCTGATGATTATAAAGGTGAAAAGGTATATATTACGTTTAATTGCGATAAGGATAAAAGTACATTTATCAAATATCCGACACGTGTTAAATAGATAATTTATTAATCAGGTTTAAAAACTCGGGAAAAGAAATATTAACCCATTGAAATTCTTTAATTTTGATGGGTTTTTTGCATATAAGTCCGGCTATATGCGCGCTCATGGCAATTCTATGGTCGTGATAACATTCTATTTCACAATTGCCCGTTAAATCGGTTTTCCCGTTAATTATAAAACCGTCTGGTGTTTCTTGAATATCGGCACCAATTTTTTTCAGTTCTTTAGTAACGGCTGAAATTCTGTCAGCTTCTTTATTTCTTAAATCTTGTGCATCTTTAATGATTGTTGTTCCTTCTGCTTGAGTTGCGGCAACAGCTAAAACGGGTATTTCATCAATTAATCTCGGAATTATTTCACCTTCAACCATAGCTGATTTAAGGCTAGAATATTGAACTCTTATATCTGCCGTTTTTTCATTAGAAACGATTCTTTCGTTAAGAAATTCTATATTTCCGTTCATCGCCTTAAATACATCAATAATTCCTGTTCTTGTTTCATTAATGTTAACATTTTTAATAATGATATCAGAATTTGGAATTATGAGTGCTGCGGCAATAAAGAATGCGGCAGAGGAAATATCTCCGGGTATTTCAATTTCCGCAGGAGTAAGCTGTGATTTTGAAACGGAAACCGTATTGCCTTGAGTTTTTATATCGGCACCCATATACGAAAACATCAATTCGGTGTGATTTCTGGATTTATAGGGTTCCGTAAAAGAGGTTAATCCGTCGGCATTTATACCTGCAAGAAGGATAGATGATTTAACCTGAGCGGAAGCCAAAGGCGAAATATAATTTATTCCGCTTAAATGATTTCCTTTTATTTCAATAGGCAGTTTGTAGTCATTATGAATAAATTCGGCGCCCATAAGTTCCAAAGGCGTGATTATTCTTTTCATAGGTCTTTTTGAAAGACTTTCGTCGCCGATAAGTGAGGAAGAAAAATTTTGACCTGCCAATATTCCCGACATTAACCTTGTTGTAGTACCCGAATTTCCGCAATCAAGAGGCGTGTTAGAGGGTTTTAGTGCCTGAGAAGCATCAATGATAAGTTCTTTATCACTGATTATATTGATTTCACAGCCAAGCTGTTTTATAATATTCAGGCTTGATGTGCAATCTGCGCCTTTTGAGTAATTGTATATTTTGCATTTTCCTTTAGTTAATGCGGAAAACATAAACGCTCTATGCGTAATAGACTTATCCGCAGGAATTTCAATGGTTCCTTTTAAAGATTTAATTTTATTAACAGTAATATCCATAGAATTATTAGACTATAAATTTTCTATTCAAGCAAGTTTTTTTACTATAAGAAAAATAATTCTGCGACAAAAACAGCCATGACAATTCCGATGAAGTCAGCGCAAAGACCTGTAAACAGGGCATATCTGTATTTTTTTATGCCGATGGAACCGAAATAAACAGTTAAAACATAGAAAGTGGTTTCGGAAGAACCCATCATAATGGCGGCGAGTTTAGTGGTATAAGAATTTATATCGTTGTTAGAAACAATATCCGAGAAAATGCCCAGAGCTGCACTACCCGAAAGTGACCTGACAAAAGCCAAAGGTAGGATATCGGCAGGGAAATGAATTTGTTCTAATATCGAGGCGCATGCATTTGATATGTATTCTATTAATCCAGAAGCTCGGAGCATAGAAATAGCAACGATTATAGCAACAAGATACGGGATAATATTGATACTGACTTTAACTCCATCCTTTGCGCCTTCAATAAAAGCTTCATAAACGGGAACTTTACGAATAATGGCAAAAGTCAGTATTATTAATATTATAGCGGGCAAAGCCCATAGTGATAACAGATTCAGCAGTTCTTTAATCGGCATTTAAATCCTCCTTGTTAATTTGCGGAGGAAAGATTTTAGCCGATATTTTGGCAATAATAATAGCACTTATAAAAGCGACGGAAGTAACAATAAAAGTCGGAATAATAATTATAGTCGGGTTTTTAAGACCTGCTGCCGCAAGTATGGCAATGACGGTAGCGGGAATTAATTGAAAACCGGCAGTATTCATAGCAAGCAGAATGCACATGGAGTCAGAAGCACTTTCTTTATCTTTGTTAATATTTTGAAGTCCTTCCATAGCTTTAATTCCCATAGGAGTAGCCGCATTAGCAAGACCAAGAGCGTTAGCTGAAAAATTCATTGCTATATCACCAATAATTGGACTTTTAGCGGGTATTTCAGGGAAAATAAGTTTTGCTATAGGTGTTAACAGCTTTGAAATGAATTCAACAATACCTGATTTTTCGGCTATTTTCATAATTCCAAGCCAAAAAGTCATAATTCCTAAGAGGGTCAAAACGACTTTAACGGCAAGGGCTGTACCTGAGAATATCGAATTGGCAACCTCATTTAAAGTGCCGTTGATTGCCCCAAATACTATTGAAATCACTATTAAAAAATACCAAATATAATTCATAAACATATTTTATTTTATAAACGATAAAAAATCAAAATATAAAGTTGACGAAAAATTATTATCATAAGATAATAAAATAGTCCGTTGAAAAAAATTGGACAATAAAGATGTCGATGTGGCACTCTGCCGACGAAAAAGGTACGGTGTACCTTTTGAGGAGAGGGGTTCGAGTAAAGACGAGAACCGTCCGCCACAAATGGCTTATCACCAAACTGACAATTAAATACAAAAGAATGATGTCGATGTGGCACTCTGCCGACGAAAAAGGTACGGTGTACCTTTTGAGGAGAGGGGTTCGAGTAAAGACGAGAA
>CANQLK010000106.1 GCA_947624665.1 Candidatus Gastranaerophilales bacterium | reverse complement strand
CACCGTATCCTTGTGACTATGATAGTGCAGTTAGGGCAATGGAGCGGACACACAGATGGCTTGAAAGATGTTTTAAAGCTCATACACGTGAAGATCAAGCACTTTTCCCGATAGTTCAGGGTGCATTTTATGATGATTTAAGAAAAGAAAGTGCAAAAGTTATATCCGCCTATGACGCTGTAGGATATGCAATAGGCGGAGTAAGCGTGGGTGAACCTACTGAGCTGAAAAATCATCTTGTTGAATTAACAGCACCTTTATTACCGAATAACAAACCGAGATATCTTATGGGGGTAGGAACTCCTATTGACCTGTTGGAAGGAGTAAAAAGAGGCGTGGATATGTTTGACTGCGTTCTTCCCACTCGTAACGCACGCCACGGTTCATTTTTTACTTATGAAGGGAAAAAGAATATTAAAAATAAAATGTTTGAAAAAGACCCGACTCCTTTAGATTCCGTTTGCGATTGTTATGCGTGCAAAAATCACTCTAAAGCATATATAAGACACCTTTACAGATCGGGTGAAGCAACGGCAGCTATTTTGCTTTCTATTCACAATATAAGATTTTTGATAAAATTTATTCACGATATGAGAAACAGCATTCTTGAAGACAGGTTTGAAGAATTTTATAACAGTCATTTGAATTTAAAAAAGGAGAGCTAAAAAACTCTCCTTTTAAATTATAATTATTTATTATTTATTGTCTTGTAACAAGATCCATTTCTTCCGCTGAAGCATAAACTGCGTGACAACCGCAATCTACGTGGATAACTTCGCCCGTTACACCTGATGATAAATCTGACAACAAGTATAAAGCAGTTTTACCGTCATCTTCAAGAGTAACATTTCTCTTTAAAGGAGCTTTTGCAACGGCAGCTTTAAGCATTTTGCCAAATCCGTCTATGCCTGATGCGGCAAGAGTTTTTACGGCGCCTGAAGATAAGCAGTTAACTCTTATTCCGTATTTTCCTAAATTTTCGGCCAAATATCTTGCTGAAGCTTCAAGGGCAGCCTTAGCTACACCCATTATATTGTAATTAGCAACAACTTTTTCTCCGCCGAGATACGTTAAAGCTAATATTGAACCACCGTCTTTCATTAACGGTTGAGCGTTTCTTGCCAATGAAACCAATGAATATGCGCTTACACCCATTGCTAAATCCCAACCTGCTTTTGAAGTATTAACAAATTCACCTGTTAAATCTTCTCTGTTTGCATAAGCTACGGCATGAACTACAAAATCTATTTTTCCGTATACTCTTTCAAGTTCTTTAAATACAGCTTGAACTTCATCTTCTTTTGTAACATCACATGACATTATAACTTTTGCATTCATCGATTCGGCTATGGGACGAACTCTTTTTTCCATAACCTCGCCTGCGTATGTAAATGCAATTTCGGCACCTGCTTCATATAATTGTTTCGCAATACCGTATGCTATTCCGTGAGTATTTGAAACACCAAATATAACTCCTCGTTTGCCTTCCATTAATTTCATATAAAATCCCTCTTTTCTAGTATGTATTAATTTTACAATTAACACTGACCTTTTTCAAATAATTTATTTAAATTTAACATGTCTGGGATAATTAAAAAATTTTTTACAAATTTTTTTAAACGCAAAAAAAACGGAACAATAAATTGTTCCGCTCTTTTTAACTTAAATATTTTATTCTGCCATAGCTTTTCTGACTTCTTTTTTGTATATTTCAACATTGGGTTGCAATACTTCGGGTAAAGCAACATCGTCAGAAGTAATATTGCCTTCTGCTTGCCTTAGCATATTGCCTGTATATAATGTTTCAAAATGCTTAAATTCAATAAATTTAGCAAGAGTTGTTAAAGATAAATCTTTGAGTTCAACAACTGAAACGGGATGCATATTTGAATATGCGCTGATTACACCTGTTAAAACAGCCTTTGTGACCTTTTCCTGAGGTGTAACATAAACAAAAGTAAAGAAAGAATCTTTATTTGCACTGTCCAAATCAGCTTCGGCATTGTAGTGAAGATAACCCGGGCCTACATTTGTATCGGTAGAAATTCTTGCTTTTAAAGACTCGTTCTTTAATTGTTTTTCCCACAAAGTCGTTCCCATAAAAGCATCGCCGAAATATTCGATAAAATGTTTTTGTTTTCCGCTTAATCTTGATTGAACATTAAATGCAGCCTGCTGAAGTGCAATATTTACATTAATATCAGGGTTTAAAAATTCCTTTTGAGCTGCTAGTGAAGCTTTTAACATCGCAATTACATCTTCTTTCGCAACACCCGCATAAGCAAGAGTAAAAATTGTAGCATCATCAAAAATAGAGAATCTTCCGCCTACATCATCATGAACAAAACCTGATAATTTAATATCTCCGGCATTAACCATTTTCCTCAAATTGCTTTTTTCAGCGGACTCATCCGTCATTGCAATGAATCTGTCGGAAACATCTTCTCTTTCAAGAAATTCCTGCATAACTTTTTTGGCATTTTCATAGGCAACTGTAGTTTCAATAGTACCGCCTGACTTTGATACAACCAAAAATTGCGTTTTTGATAAATCCAGTCCGTTTATAAATCTTCTGAAACTTTCGCCATCAACGGAAGAATAAAAATGTATATCAGCATCTTTACCTATCATCTTTATTAGAGATTCCGTAGTATGTCTTGAACCGCCGATACCTAAAATCGCCAAATCGGTATATTTATTATTTTTTGCTTTTTCTGCCATTTCAAAAAGATTATCTATCGTTTTAAGCTGATTTTCAGGTAAAAATCCAATCCAATTAAGGAATTGACCTTTCTTCCCCGCTCTTGATTTTATTATTTCAACAGCTTTTTTGGCATTTTCTTCGTATTTTTTTAAGTCTGTTATGTCTGCTTTTAAAGTAATATCGGATAATATTGTTTCTGTCATCTTTTATTCCTTTATCTAAATATCTACGAAAATATTATCATACGAATAAAATGTAATTGCAATTAAAAAGACATAAAACAGCAGGCAGTATTAAAATACTGCCTGCGCTTAAAATATAATAAATTAAACTTCTTCCGTATTTTTTTGTTTATTGATAACATCTTGAAGTTTAGAAAGAAGTTCTTCACCTTTTGCCTGCATTTCACTGACAATTCCGTCAGCTTTAGTTTGTATTTCGGAAACGGTAGAATGAGCTTTATCACAAATTTCTTTGGATTTATCCGAGAGTTTTTCTCTGGTTTCTTCACCTGATTGAGGTGCTAAAAGAACCCCGATTAAACCGCCTACAATACCGCCGATAGCGAAACCTGCTATAAATTTACCTACTGACATTTTTATCTCCTTTTTTTCTAAAAATACTAAATCCGCTTTTTAAACCGCTTAAGAAACTGTTTTCCTTGTTAACGGTTTTAGATACAGCCATTACGGAAAATCCTATAACCGTTGCGGCAATTTTTTTTAATAGCGCAAAGTTTCTGTTTGTGGCACTTGTAACATCATTAACTGCGGAGAGAACACCATTTACCGATTTCAAAGCCGGTTCTAATTCTTTTCTTGCCAAATCCGACATTTCTCTAATACTAACTGCCGTTTTTGTTAATTCATCCAACAGTTTTAAGGCATTTACACTGAGTAAAACCAAAACAACCGTTGCAACTATTATAAAAATAACAACTGCACATTCTAATACGGGACTCATTTCAATCTCCTAGTTTACCTCGTAATCTATCGATTCTTTTTCTTTCGCTTTGGCAATTTGTCTTGCTTTAAGCGTTTCACTGATTTTATTGTATTGTTTTTCCAGATTATATCTCATCATATCAATCGAGGTTAAAGCATTTTTCTTTGCTTCATTGATTTCCGGAGTATATTTTTGAGCTATATCCGTAATAACATTTTCAACATCTTTCCGTGTTTCTTCTCCTGATTTTGGAGCATAAAGAACAGCAGCAATAACACCGCCGACTACTCCTAATAAAAGCCCAACACCGAAGCATACCGAGCTGTCTTCTTTTGACATTTTGTCCTCCATTCACTTTTATGTATCTGATTGTAACATTTTTTAATCAAACTTTCAATCGTTCATATTAAATAGAATACCCGCTATTCTAAATTTAGTAACTCTATAAATTTTTTAAATTCAAAAAAGAAAAAAGAAAAATTGGAGAACATATACTGCACTCCTACTTTACTTTATTTCCTGTTTTAGTTCTTGTATCGATTTTTTGTTTGGTGTAAATTTAAGAAGTAAATATTACTATTTAACTAGAGGAGTTTTCTAATGACAGAAAGAAAATTAGTTGGAACAGGAGAAATGTTCAAAAAAGCATTGGCAGGCGGATACGCTATTGGTGCTTACAATGTTAACAACATGGAAATTTTACAAGGTATTGCAGAAGCAGCAGAAGAAACTCAATCACCAATTATTTTACAGGTTTCCGCAGGCGCAAGAAAATATGCTAACCAAACTTATTTAATTAAATTGGTTGAAGCTGCACTTGCTACAACTACCGTTCCTATAGCATTACACTTAGATCACGGTGCTGATTTTGAAATCTGTAAAGCTTGTATTGACGGCGGTTTCTCTTCTGTTATGATTGACGGTTCAAGATTTCCGCTTGAAGAAAATATTAAATTAACAAAACAAGTTGTTGAATATGCTCACGCAAGAGGTGTTTCAGTTGAAGCTGAACTCGGTAAATTAGCAGGCGTTGAAGATGACGTTAAAGTTCACAGCGCTGATTCTACTTATACCGATCCTGCCGAAGCTGCAAGATTTGTTAAAGAAACAGGCTGCGATTCTTTGGCTGTTGCAATTGGTACTTCTCACGGTGCTTATAAATTTAAAGGAGAAGCAAAACTCGATTTCGAAAGATTGGCTGCAATTAAAAAAGCAGTTAATGAAGTTGCAGGCTATGATTATCCGTTAGTTTTACACGGTTCATCATCAGTTCCGAAAGAATTCGTTGCAAAATGTAATAAATACGGAGGTAACCTTCCCGACGCTCAAGGAGTTCCCGAAGATATGCTTAATTATGCTTCTAAACACGGCGTAGCTAAAATTAACATTGATACCGATTTAAGATTGGCTATGACTTCTACTATCAGAGAATTCTTTATTGAACATCCCGAAAAATTTGACCCTCGTGAATATATGGGCCCGGGCAGAACTGCAGTTAAAGAAATGGTTAAACATAAAATGGTTGACGTACTCGGTACCGCAGGTCACGCTAAAGATTAATAAAATTTTCAATTTTAAAGGGAGTGTTTACAAAACACTCCCTTTTGTATAATTATATATATGAAATAAAAAAAGGTTATATATTATGCTTAAATATTTTAGAGGTTCATTTTTAGTCGCCATAGCGGGTTTTATATGCGCATTTATGTGGGCGGAACATATTCATCCGAGCAAAGGCTTTTCTGCTCTTTTCATAGTTGTGTTTCTGGCGATATTAGAAATTACCTTATCTTTTGATAATGCAGTAATAAATGCTTTAAAATTGGAAAAAATGGATCCGAAATGGCAACACAGATTTATTACTTGGGGTATAGCCATCGCAGTATTCGGTATGCGTTTTATTTTCCCGATAGCAGTTGTTTCCATCTTCTCAGGTTTAAGCTTTATAGCCGTTACAAAACTGGCTCTTTATGATGTCGATAAATATACACATTATCTGCATATTGCTCACGCACCTTTGGTTACATTCGGCGGAGCTTTTTTAATGATGATTTTCCTTGCTTATTTCTTTAACGGAAATAAAGATTTCCACTGGATTTCTTTTATAGAAAAACAACTTGTAAAACTATGCACTATCAGATATATAGATGTAATTATCGTTTTAATATCCTTAATGATATTGCAATATTTTATACCCGAAGAACAAAAAATATCTGTTTTAATCGCAGGAATGTCGGGAGTCATAAGCTATTTAACAGTAGACAGCATAAGTAATCTTCTTGAAAATATAGCTCAAAAAAAAGCCGCTTTAATAGGTGAAAGCGCAAAATTAGGCTTTATAGGATTTTTATACCTTGAATTAATCGATGCTTCTTTTTCATTAGATGGGGTTTTAGGAGCTTTTGCCATAAGTAAAGATATTATTATAATTACCATCGGACTTGCAATAGGAGCTATGTTCGTAAGGTCTTTAACTCTTTATATGGCAGATAAAAAGACTTTGAAACAGTTTCCCTATTTGGAACACGGCGCCAAATAGGGAAACTGTTTCAAAG
>CANQLK010000105.1 GCA_947624665.1 Candidatus Gastranaerophilales bacterium | reverse complement strand
GCACCCCGCAGCTAAAGCAGCAAGTCCGATTGCTTCATTTCCCGACATTATGAGCTTTGCACCAGTTTGTTTCATTTGTGCCTTATCATAATCATCACTTCTTTTTAAGTCTGACTTAGCATATTCTATGCCTGCATTTAATGCTTTTTTATTTGAATCAATAACTTCTTGCGGTTTAAGCTTATATCTGGCTTCAATATCTTTTAATATTTGTTCTTCAAGGTGAAGATTTTTTAAAATTTCAACAACAATACCGAGAGCGACCATATTTCTTGAACGTTCGCTTCCGAGTCCTTTTGCAATGGAGGTTAACGGTATCGGATAAACAGTAATATTCTTTTTAATATCGCTTAATCCACCTGCGATATCGCTGTCATATATGAGTATTGCATTGTCTGCGGTTGATTGCAGACCTTCCTCTATTGTATCTTTATCAAGGCAAACAAGAATATTTGTATCTCCCGTAGCCGTAAGAGCTTTATGTTCACTAATTCTTAACGTATAATAGCATTTCCCGTCGCCTCTTATTTCGGAAGGAAATGCTCTATATGTAGTTACATAATATCCTTTTCTTGCCGTCGCATAAGACAATATATCACCTGAACTTATTATTCCCTGTCCTGATGTTCCGGAGATTTTTATTCTTAAATCTTTCATTTTTATATTCCTTCCCTAGAATATTGTATATCGCATATAAAAATTTTTATACTTTTTTTAAAATTTTAATAACTTATTTTTTATACTTTTTTATAATATCGATTATTTCCTGAGTTTGAAGTTTAGCGTTTGTTCCTCTATTATAATTTTCATATTTTGTATTCTCTGCGGAATTAAATCCTTCATATATTCTGTTGCAGGCTGCTATTAAGTTATTATTGGCAATGAACTTAACTTCTTTATAGAGTTTTGAAAGCTTATCAAATTTTTCTTTTGAGAATTGCGCTGAATTAATTATAAGGATTTTAGAAGCGTAGCTTGATAAATTATCCAAAAATTCGTTTAAATTTTGTTCAGCAGGTATTTCATCAATAAAAATCGCACACTCATAAGAAAATCTTTCTTTCGTGTATGGGTCATACAATGCTCTGTATCTATAATTAACAGGGATTTCATTTTCCTTTGTCAGAGGACATAATTGAGCTATTGATGTTTTTTTTATTTTATTTAACCGTATTGTATTATACATTTCATCAGCGATTTTATAATCATCGGCAAAAATAAATTTAACGGAATTATTTACATAAGAATTTACGGCCCATTTTGAAGCACTAATTCCTATTGCCATTATATTTTTTGGCTGATTTTCCGCTGTAAGTGAATTTATATAATTATACAAATTTTGTTCTTTAACCGTAATATCAGAATTAAACGTATTTTTTTTAAATTTATCGGAATATGTTTTAAGTATTTTTTCAATATAAAGATATGCAAATTTATACAATTTAAAATCAACAAGCAAAATAGCAAAATTCAATCTTATAAAATATATAAACCATTCTTTAAAAGGAATAATTTTTCTTAAATCGTTAACTTTTATTCTGTTTAAATAACAATGCTTTAATTCTTTTCTTTGAACAATTTTTGTTATTTCAAAAAAGCTGAAAAGAATTTTAAAATAACCTCTTATCATTGCCCTTACTTTTTTCGAGGATAATGACAAAGCTTCAAAATCAATTAAAATCCACTTCCCGTTAACAAACGAAAAATTATGAGGAAGCAAATCAAAAGAGTATATCCCATATTTTAAAAGTTTAATAGCCATATCAATCCCGATTTGCGCTATATCATAAGCCATAGACTCCGTATATTCTTCAGAATGAGAAATACCCGAAATAAATTCATGTTCAAGTATCTTTTCGTTTTTAGAATGTACTAAAGTGCCTACCACTTTGCCATTAAAAAAGTTATTTCGTTCTAAAATATCAATTATTTTTTCGGATTGTAATATATCTTCAACAATTCTAAACACTTTTCCGTCTTGAATATAGACACTATCCGTAAAAACTTCATTATTTGGCGGCATATCTTTCATTTAACATCACCTATAATTGCTTTATGGCATCAGCAAGGTGTTCTATACCTGTTCTTATGGTAGATGAATCGGCATTAGTATAATTCAACCTTAAGGTATTTACGTTAAGCGGATTAACATAGAAAGGATGCCCCGGAACAAAAGCTACTTTTCTTTTTATGGCTTCATCAAATAATTTCATAACATCTTTGCCTTCTTCTAAAGTAACCCATGTGAACATTCCGCCTTTTGGTCTTGTAAATTTAACGTTTGACGGAAAATATTCTTCCATCGCACTTACCATGGCATTAGCTTGAGTTTTATACAAATGCTTTATTTTTTCAATATGTTTATCTAAGTCATTGTTATGGAGATAATCCGATATCAAATACTGACCGAAAATATTCGAATGAAGATCTGCTGCCTGTTTTGCGGTTTCTAACATTTTAATGAGTTCTTTATTGGCAATAATATAACCAAGCCTCATGCCCGGAGTCACTATTTTGGAGAACGAGCCTAAGTATATATTTTTTTCGGACAAATTCATTCCGATATAAGGGATTCTTTCACCCTCTTCAAACCTCAATTCACCATAGGGGTCATCCTGAACAAGAAGCATATCTTCATCTTTTATTACATCAAAGATTTTTTTTCTGTTTTCCAAAGTATAAGTAATCCCCGTAGGATTTTGAAAATTAGGAATCAAATAAGCGATTTTAGGCTTGTATGTTTTAAGAGTATTTTTTAAATCTTCAATATCAAGTCCGTCATCATTGAGTTTAGCGGTAACATAGTTTGCGCCGTAAACGCAGAATGCTTGAAGCAGTCCCAAATATGAAGGTTTTTCTACCAAAACACTATCACCTTCATTAACAATTACTTTACCGATTAAATCCAAAGCCTGCTGAGAACCTGTTGTTATAATAACGTTATCAACTGTTATATCCATATTCCAGATTTTTTTATATCTGTCAACTATAAACTGTCTTAGAGAATCAAGTCCCATTGTAGTTGAATATTGATATATTTTTGCACCGTATTTATCAGCTATTCTGTTCATTGATATTTTAAGTTCTTCCTGCGGAAACGATATAGGGTTTGGAAGTCCGCCCGCAAATGATATAATTTCAGGATTTTGAGTAACTTTTAATATTTCTCTTATGAATGATGACGGAGTTTTTTTTATTCTTTCGGTAAAATACTTTTCAAACATTTTCTATATCCCCTAACTATCTTAAAATCAGTTTAACATAAGCATTGTTTTATAGCAAAATAAAGTTTATTTGATATTATAACAGTATGATTAAGAATTTTAATAAAATAATTGACGGAATAAAAAAGATGGAACTTCCATATACTGATTTTGTTAAGTTTATGGAGGATATTAATGACCCGTTTATAGTTTTAATTGCGTGCATATTATCACTTCGAACCAATGACCGAACAACATATCCTGCTACAATGAGAATGCTAAAGCTTGGCAGAACACCAAAAGATTTCCTTACCGTTAAATTAGAAGATTTGGAAAAAGCAATTTATCCCGTAGGTTTCTATAAAAATAAAGCAAAGCAGATATTGGATATAGCCTATGAACTGTATCACAATTATAACAGTGTTGTCCCTAATGAAATAGATGAACTTGTAAAGTTTAAAGGAGTAGGAAGAAAAACCGCAAACCTTGTTCAATCAAAAGGTTATGGACTACCGAGCATTTGTGTGGATGTACACGTTCACCGAATTTCCAACAGATTAGGCTTAGTTTGCACAAAAGAACCCGAAGAAACAGAAACTGAGCTAAAGAAAAAACTGCCAAAATCTTGTTGGAGCGAAATTAATACATTATTTGTAACGCTCGGCCAGAATGTTTGTAAACCGACTAAGCCGAATTGCAAAGAATGTTTATTGTGCGAATATTGTAAATTTTATCAAACTAACTGATTTGTAATTTGTTCATACAACAGTTTTTAAACTTTTTACCGCTTCCGCACGGACATTTATCGTTTCTGCCCACATGCGAATAGTCTATTCCGGTTGTTTCTTTCTTCTCTTCTTTTAATGATACAAATTTCATCATTTCTTCAAAGATTTTTGAAGAATACAAAACACTTGCGGAAGAAAAGATTTTCTTTTCCATAGAATCTGCTTTATACAGACTTAAAAGCTCCTCAAGCGTATATTTTGTTTCAAGAATTTCATTTGTTCTGTCCATAAAATTATCATATTTGTTAGCAACATTTTTTATTATATTGGCCGGAACCTTATCATTTTCAAGAAAACTTTTAATACAATCTTTATAACCTTGTATTGTTTTATAATCTTCGACTTCATAAATTTTACAAAAAGTACGATAGAAAGGCATTACAAATAGCCCAAGCTCTTTATCATAAACAATACCGATATCATAGAGTGAAGAATGAGAAGAAAATCCCTCCAATGATTTTTCCATAAAATCAGAATACGAATTTTGAAAATCCGATACGGTAAAATACCTGTTATTTTCAATTTGTTTTATATTTTTTTGAATTTCTTCTTCATCTGGCAAAACGTCACTTTCACAATATTCGTTAAAAAGATTTATAAGATTATCCGCATACATATTTGTTGTAATAACTTCATAAGAATGAAAACATTTTTCAAATTTTTGTGCAAAATCAGTAACAAGTTTTTCAATCTGCTGCAATTTTTTAGGATTATTTTCATAGGCATCTTCGGGTCTTTCAATGATTTTTGCTACAGCATATTTATAAACCTGCTCTTTATTGATACTTGATAAGACATTTGATATTTCAAGCAGATAATTTTCTTCATTCATCGGGAAAATACGACAAAGCGCATACTGCCCGGTGGTAATACCTCTAAAATAATTCATCTTAACAAGAGAAAGAACTTTATACATTTTTTCATTTATAAGATTATACATCTCAAATCCGTTACTGAGTACACGTCTTATCTCGAAAACAGAAGAAAAAGAATGCTCAAGCGAATTTATGATTTCGTTTTCCTCTTTTGAAATATCCGTAACTTTTTCCCTGAAAAGCTGTATAATTGTTTTTCTTTCCGTTGTAAGTCTTCTTTCAAAAATATACGGGATTAAAAGTGCCTGAAGCCTGCCTCTGTCTGCATTTGTTGAAGACAATGTTTTTAAATATTCATCAAAATCAGGCTTTATTTCCGTATCATTTATTACAAAATTCATTACCTTGGTAATTGTATCCGATATTATTGCTAATTTTTCTATTACTGACATACATTGTCCTCTCTAATTTTTACAACGGCACTATGTCTTGCGGTTATCCCGTTTTCTTTTCTATATGAAAAAAATATATCAGACATACAGCATGTGCAATAGCTGCATGTATCTATATTTTCTATTCCGCTCTTTATTAATTGATTATAGTTTAATTTCTTTAAATCTATAAAATATTTATTATATTTCTTTACATATAAATCGCTATCATCAATATTATTAATAAGCTGATGAAATACATCTTCATGAGTTTCAAAACAACATTTCCCGATAGATGGTCCAATAAGTGCCGTTACGTTTTTCGGATTTATATTAAACTCATTTTTCAGTTTTAATACGGTTTTATAAAGGATTTCTGATGCCGTCCCCCGCCAGCCGGCATGAACTATAGAGCCTGTATTATCTTTTTTACTGTACAAAATTATAGGAACACAATCAGCATAATTCAATAACATCAGAGTATTCGGTATATCGGATATTAATGCATCAGTATTATCATAAAACGCTTTATCAGCTTTTACGGTTTCTATATTATCCCCGTGAACTTGCTTTGCAGACACGATTACTTGTACATTCAGCCTGTCTTTTAAAAGTTTTCTGTTTTCATCGGCTGTTTCTTCCAAATCTTTTCTGTTTGAAGCGGTTAAAACAAAATCCCTTGTTGTAAAGAAACAATCATAATCACTTAAAAGTGACGATTTCAATATTTTTTTACCGTAAAAATTATCAAAATAAAACATTAATTTTCAACCGTATTAAAAATTCTGTCACCTGCATCGCCCAAACCCGGTCTTATATACCCCGAAGCATTAAGGCAATTATCAATACTTGCTGTTACTATTTTAACCTCTGGGAATAAAGAAGTAACCTTTTCCAAACCTTCGGGTGCACTTATTAAGCTTATAAATCTAATATTTTTTTGAGGAACTTTTTTGTTCGCAAAAAGCTTAATCGCATCAATTGCGGAATTACCCGTAGCAAGCAT
>CANQLK010000104.1 GCA_947624665.1 Candidatus Gastranaerophilales bacterium | reverse complement strand
GCGAATTATTGAGCCGTCAGGCGAAATCAATGAGCCTGTATTTGAAGCGGAGCGAGTTTGCGAGTCTTTGCTGAAATATAGATTTTCTTTATTCGCAATTCGAAGCTGACGTAATTAAATTATTTTTTAATATTAAATAAAAAATTGAAATCTCTATAAAGCTTCTACAAACTTAGCCGTTTTGGGAGAAAATGTATAAGTTTTATATTTTTCCCCGTCTGTCCTGATTTTTATTGCATTACTGTAATCCGTACGAATATATTTTTTGTGATTTTTTTCGATATTATCAATGGTTTGGGGATGAGGATGATTATATATATTCGGGCCGGTTGAAATTACAAATAAATCGGTATTAGTTGTCATTTCATCATTAATTGTGTCTTTAGCACCGTGATGACCTGATTTCATTATTGTTATTTGCTTTTTATATTTTTCGGGAATACTTTCATAGGAATATACATCACCGTCACCCATAAATAAAAAATTTTGATTTTTATAATTTATATGCGCAATAAGTGATTTTTGATTTTCCGATTTTATTTTTTCACCGTTTGGTCTGATTAACGAAATTTTAAAATTGTCCTTATCATATATGGTTTCAATATTATTTGGAACTATCGAACTAATATGATTTTCTTTTATGTATTTGAAAATATTAGCATATAACTGAGTATTTTCGTATGAATCAATCTGATAAAGCTTATCTACTTTAATTTCCTTAAGAATATCCACGCTTCCGCCTGCGTGGTCGGCATCAAAATGGCTTAATATCAATGAATTTATATGTTTTATACCTTTGTCTTTCATGTATTTAATCATGATATATTTTGCCTGAGAAGGTGAATTCAAATAGCCTGTTTTACCCGTATCTATCATAAAGTATTCGTTATCCGGAGATTTTATTAATGCGGAATCGGCATTACCTACTGAAAAATACAGTATCTCCAATTTATTATCGGGTATTTTAACAAAACTGATTATAAACCCGAATACCAATAAGCAAAATAAAATTATATATCTTTTTGATTTAGTCTTAAATTTCAACATGAAAGTAAAAATAATAATTATGGAGAAATAAAGAATAACTTGATATAATTGAGGTCTTGGAACAAATTTGATGGCATTTGGCAAATTAGCGAAAAATTGTGCTACCTTTACTATATAGACTAAAAAAGGATTTAAAATCAAATCGGCAATTTTGCAAACAGGTTGTGCAATTGCAGGAATAATTGCCAATATCGAACTTAAAAATCCTATGAAAGAAACAATGCTTAAAACAGGTATTATTGATATATTCGCAAAAACAGAATACAAAGCGAAAGTATTAAAATAATATATTTGCAGCGGTGCAGCGTAAATCTGTGCAATAACAGGTATACAGCAAGCTCCGAGTATGTATTTTATATACTTATTTTTTATATTAAATACCAATAAAGGTGAAGTCAAAATCAAAGCAAACGTAACAATAAACGATAATTGAAATCCTATATCAAACAACATTAACGGATTAAATAAAAGCATTAAAAAAGCTGCCAAAAACAATAACGATATTGTAGATGAACTTCTATCCATTAATTTACCGATAAGAATAAGTGTCAACATTAAAGAAGCTCTGATAATAGGAGGTCCGAATCCTGTCATAAACGTATAAAACAGGATTAATAATATACCCGTTACTATGGAGAATTTATAATTAAACCTTAAATTTTTAGCAAAGAAAAACCAAATTCCAAAAATTAACGTAACGTTCATGCCCGAAGCGGCAAGAATATGAAAGATACCAGAATTAATAAAAGAAGTTTTTGTTTCTTCATCGGGGTTTACGGCATCATCGCCGAAAATAATACCGCCTAAGATTTCGAGCATAGGAGTTTTTATATTTTTAGAATGAACATAAATAATGCTGTTTCGTTTGTCATTCAGTTTGGAAAGTATTTTACCCTTAATGTCGGTTGCTCTTGATGATATATTCCAATCATCATTTACATATATCAGAGAGAAAGTTTTCTTATATTGAAGATATTTAGCATAATTAAATTGAGAAGGATTTTGTGATTGGGCAGGAACTTTAAGCCTACCTTTCAGATTTAAATTATCACCGATTTTAATTGTTTTTAATTTTTCCTCGGTGTCATTAATTGTAATAAGAGTTTTTGCATTAACATCATTTAATTCAAAATTTTCGTCACTAATATAAGTGACTTTTGCATAAAATTTTGTTCTGTCATGAACATTGTTAGCAGGAATTGATATAACTTTTGCAAGCACATTTACATTTTTATCGGCAAAAGAAGTCAAATCATCATCATATTTAAAATTTAAGGATGAATTAATTATTCCCAAAACAAATACAAACAGAAATATCGCAAAATGCTTTAGATTGGAATTATCGTATTTAAATATAAAGAATAGCAAAGAAAGAGAAATCAATATAAAAAACGGGATGAAAAAATTAGAGAAGAAAGCGATAATGCCAAGTATATACAGACAAGAAAATATTATTAAAGCCGTCTGTTTATTCATTTATTACGATATCCCTAAAAATCTGCACAGAAATAGTTTATCACCTTTTTTAGCGATTGTATGCATAAAATAAAAAAATTTAAAATAAAAAAGCAATTTCAGCCATAAGCACTTATTATTACTCAATATTCATTATATTTTATTTTCTCTGTTTATTATTTCTTTTGCTTTTTCCATTTGAATATCCGTTCCGATTTTTTTATCGGTAATTTTTATATCGGGAGTAATTCCTTTTTGATAAATGTCCTCGCCGTTTGGCAAAATGTATTTATCCGTTGTTAAAATCAGACCCGTTCCGTTATGCATCGGTATTATATGCTGAATGGAATTTTTTCCGAAACTGTTTTCTCCTATTATAATTGCATTTATATTATCTCTTAAAGAACCCGCTATTATTTCGGCAGCACTCGCAGTTCTTTTGTTTACTATTATCACAATCGGTTTATCTTTAAACACTTTTTCATCTGCGGAATATATTCGATATTTTTTGTTTATCCGTGATTTAATACTAACGATTTCTTGGTCTTTAAGCATGTAATTAGTCATCACAACTGCATTTGCCAATATTCCGCCGTAGTTATTCCTTAAATCCAAAATTATACCTTTTGTATTATTTGTATCTTTTAAAATTCGTTTAAAATCTTCTTCTGCTTTTTCTCCCATAACATTTGAAAGTTTTATTATACCGATATTATCTTCGGTAATTATGTATTGCATTGTTTCAAAAGGAATATCCGTGTTCTTTATTTGTTTCGTAACAACGGAATCACCATGTTGAATAGTCAATTCAACATTTTCATCGGTATTTTTTTCCAGTTTTTCAATAATTTCATCAACCTCTAAATTTTTAACATCTTCCCCGTTAATTTTTAATATGGTATCACCCTCGATAATATTTTCTTTTTTTGCGGGAGAATCTTTTATTACTTGGCTTACAGTTATATTATTATCTGATTTATTAAACAAAATCCCTATTCCGGTAATTTTAGAATCAAGAATTATTTGTTGTTGCAAAAAAGCAGCGGATTGAAGGAATTTGGTATAAGGATCATTAAGGCTTGCGAGCATTGTATTAATTGCAACGGCGGCATCTTCCGTTGTTTTTATCTGTTTTCTATACCGGTTTCTCCACCTGTTCCAATCCTGATTATTTAATGTTTCATCGACATACAGATTTCGTGTCATTCTCCATACGTTTATATATAATCTTTGCGGTGAAATATTTTGTATGGAAATAAACTTTTTTATATACTTATCTGTTATATCTCCATTTATGACTATATGGGAATTGATATATCCGTATAATACTATTATTACAACAAACGAAAGCAGTGAGTATATTAATATTTCTTTTAATTTAATATTATTATTCATTTTAAAACCCGTTAATACAGATAATACCACATTTAAAGTAATTTATAAACAAACATAAATACAAATTGACACAATACTGCTATCTCACAAGCATAAAGAAAAATAACAATATATCACTGATTATAATTATCTGATATAATTGTCTTATGAAGAAGATATTAAAAGACAGTTTATTTATATTATTTGTAGTAACCGTAATGTTCTTTGTAAGCGATTTACCGTCGTTTTCAAGGACAATGAAATTTGCACAGCTATCTGATATTCATTATTCGCTTGTAAGAGATGATACAAGTTATAAACTGTTATCCAAAACAAGACCGCTGTTAGAAGATGCCATATCGCAGATTAATTCTCACAAAAATATTAAGTTTGTAATGATTACGGGTGACGGAATTGACAGACCCAAAAAAGATGACTTTTATTCTCTTATCAGCGATTTAAATACTTTAAAATATCCTTGGTATTTTGTGATAGGCAATCACGATACAACCACATCAGGCTATCTTACAAAACAAAATTTGGTAAAAATATTACAGGAAGAAAATCCGTCATATAAATTTGATAAAACATATTATACTTTTAAACCGCAAGCGGGTTTTAGAGTAATTGCTCTGGACGGAGCAAAAAATAAAGGTATATCTTCCCACGGAGTTCTGCCCAAAGAAGAATTGGATTGGCTCGATGAAATTCTTTCCAAATCCAAAAATGATGTTGTATTAATTTTTATTCATTTTCCGCTTGTTACACCTTATGATTCAAAAAATCATGAAATAATTAACGCAGAAGAATTCAAAACCGTTTTAAAGAAATATAAAATGCCCATAGCAGTATTTTCAGGTCATTATCACGCAGCAAAAATAACAAAAAGAGATAATATATTGCACGTATCGACTCCTACCCTTGCAGGTTATCCCAATGCTTTCAGAATTATAGAAGTAAAAGATAAATCTGATAAAGTAATTTTTAAATTCGAATTTTGTGAAACAAATTTAAAAGATTTACAGGCAAAAACAAAAATAATGACATTAGGCGGCGCAATATTTTACGGCAAACCTAAAGACAGAACAGCGGAAATAACAATAGAAAAGAAATAAAAGATATGAAAAAGAATGATATGACGGTAAAATTTTGGGGAGTAAGAGGTTCTTTTCCCGTAGCTGACAAAAACTACCTTAAATATGGTGGAAATACTTCCTGCGTTGAAGTTAAAGCAGGCGGTCACAGAATAATTATTGACGGCGGAACAGGTGTAATTCCGTTGGGTGACGAAATATTTCAAGAGCATATTTCTTCGGCGGATAACGTTTTTGACAGAACTCCAATTAACCTGACTCTGCTTTTAAGCCACGTTCATCAAGACCACATTCAGGGGCTTAACTTTTTTAAACCGCTAAGCGTTTTTACTACAAAGTTTAACTTATTCGGTTACAGCGGATTTGACTCTTCTTTGAATGAAACGCTATCAGAACTCTTATACGGTAAATCTTTTCCGATTAATTTGTATGATATTACAGCCGATTATTCCATTACCGATATAACCGAATCTGATATTATTATTTTAAAAAATAATGAAGAATTGCCGATTTTGAAAAAAATATCTGGACAAAACGACTTAGTTCCAAAAGGAAATGACGTCGTTATATCATTTATGAAATCCAATTCCCATCCTAATTTTGGAGTTATGTGCTTTAAAATTTCTTATAAGAACAAAAAAATAGTATATGCTTCCGATATGGAATGCTACTATGGCGGTTCAAAGAAATTGGAGCTTTTTGCTAAAGATGCGGATTTACTCATACACGACAGCCAATATACCAAAGAAGATTATTTATCATTAATAGTTCCCAAACAAGGTTTTGGTCATTCCACTTTCGATATGGCTTATGATGTTGCCGTTTCTGCTAACGTTAAAAAGCTTGCCTTCTTCCATTTTGACCCTTCTTATAATGATGAAAAATTGACTTCCGTTGAAAACATCTTTAATAATAAAAATAAAAATTGTTTTCTTGCAAAAGAAGGTTTAGAAATTTGCATTTAAAAAAAATATTTATAATATTTTTAAATTTATTCATAATAAGTTCGGCTTGCTTCGGTGCGGAACAAATTAAGGCAGAAAATAATGCCTACCGCCACAATAATATGGGATTATTGTATCTGGAAGAAAATTATTATTACGGTGCCATTAAAGAATTTCAGATAGCTATAGATTTACTGCCCGATAAACAGGCAAGTTCTGTCTTTTATGTTAATCTCGGTAAAACTTATGAGAAAATAGGTTATGATTCTTTGGCAAAAGATTGTTTTGAAAAGGCAATAAACCTTAACGCATTGTGTTTTGATAATTATTTATTAC
>CANQLK010000103.1 GCA_947624665.1 Candidatus Gastranaerophilales bacterium | reverse complement strand
GCCTACATCTACCCCTATTCTATATTTTTTTGCCATTATAGCCATCTTAACTCCTTTAAATTACAGAACTTTATCTATTAACCCGTATTCAACCGCTTCTTGTGCCGACATATAATTATCACGTTCGGTGTCGGCATAAATTTTTTCAAGACTCTGACCGGTATGCTCAGCGAGCAGAGTATTGAGTTCTTTTTTCATTCTTAAAATTTCTTTAGCTTCAATTTCTATATCGGTAGCCTGACCTTGAGCGCCGCCTAAAGGCTGGTGAATCATAATTCTTGCGCTCGGGAGTGCCATTCTTTTGCCTTTAGTTCCGCCGGACAGTAAAAATGCACCCATTGAAGCAGCTTCGCCCAAACAAACGGTACATACATCGGCTCTTATATGTTTCATTGTATCATATATTGCCATTCCTGCCGTTATAACTCCACCGGGGCTGTTTATATACATCATTATATCTTTTTCGGGATTTTCCGCATCCAATACCAATAATTGAGCTACTATAGAATTTGCCATTTCATCATCTATTTCTTCGCCCAGAAATATTATTCTCTCTCTTAATAATCTTGAAAATATATCAAACGACTTTTCGCCTCTTGATGATGCTTCTATTACCGTAGGTACATAATTTAAAACCGATTGTCTATCCATAATAACCTCAATTTTCTCTTATAGTGTTATCATACATAAATTAAACTTATTATTCAATATATAAATATGTTAAAATTAGAATATGATAGCAGATACCGTATTAATATCTTATGACTTTATGACTGATTTTAACGGCATAGACAGGCATTTTCCTCAGCCGCAGTATCCGGCGGGAGTCTATGAACCCGATAAAACAAAATATTCTTTCGGCCCTGATTCCACGACATTCCCTAATCTTACTCTACCATGCTCTATATCCGACGAATACGGCAATTCCATTCCCGAAGGCTATTATATGGCTGTATTATCTCCTGATATGAAATATATTAATTTATATCAATCAAACAAGATTAAAGCCAGAGCTAAAGTTATTAAGTTGGTTGAACAAATGTACACTCAAGAAGAACTTGATGAAGAAACCGAAATCATCGGCAGACTTGAAAAAGCAAAAATGAAAAAAAATCTTAAAAAAATTCGTCTTGCAGAAGAAGAATTGATGGCATTTAAAGAAAAAACCGCTGCCGATACTTATGCCGAAATCCTTGATTCGGGCAAAGGTTATTTTATTATTCACTATAAATGCAACGGCAAAATTGCTACCGCAATTATTCAAAAATAATATTCTTTTTTCTAATAAAATGTTATCATATAATAAGCTACTTTAATAAGGAATTTTTTATGTTAAAACCTACAAGAAATTTATATACAATCAGAACTTCACCTTATAACGATAATGAAAAACTCGAAAACCTTTTGAATAATATGTCAAAAGAAGGTTGGGATATTTATTCCATTCAGGAAATAGAAATTGATGAAGAATATTTCTATAATTGTATTTTTATTAAAGAAGTTGATAATGATGATTTGAGTTCGGATGAAAATAATGACTTATTAAACTTCAAATCAAAAATTGAAAGGATAATTAATCCCGAGCTTGATCCTTACGAGCTTTGCGTTGACATACAAAAAAAGATAAAAGAAAAAAGAGTAAAAATAGCTCAGGTAAAAGCTTTGATAGATGAAACAAGTGAGGATTCAAGAACAATTCTTAATGAAGAAATTTCAAAATATATTGCAGAACTGGATGATTTAAAGAAAAGTCTTGCAAAAGTTATAAATCCTAATATTATGGAGCAAAAACTCGGTGAAGCAAAACTTACATTAGCTATTTCCGAGGAACTGACTGATATTCTCGACAGTGACAACGAATATAATATTCTTTCTCAAATCGTTTATATAAGACAAAATTTGACTGAAAACCTCGGCTATATTATTCCTAAAATTAAAATAGAAATAGATGATTCACTTGAGGAAAATGAATTTTGCATTAAAGTAAGAGGCGTGAGTGTTGTTAAAACCCGTGCTTTTTTAGGGCACTCCATGTTTTTCTCCAATGAATTAAATATTGAAAAGCTTCCCAATGATACCATAAAAGACAAAGAATTTATTACCGATACCGATATATTATGGATTGATGAGAATAAATCAAAAGACTTTTGGGTAAAAGGGCTTGAGGTTGTTGATTATATAGCTGTTTTAATTGAGCATGTAGTTACTCATTATATCGATGATATTTTTGATTATTCCGACATAAACAGATATATTGAAATAGTAGGCAACCAAAATCTTTATTTGATTGAAAATATTATTCCCGATTATATTTCTGTCGGTGAATTAAAATATATTCTTTCTTCACTTATAAAAGAGAAAGTTTCCATAAAGGATATTGTGTATATCTTTGAGAAAATTAATGATTTTGCCGATGAAACAGATAAAGAAGAACTTTTGGAAAGAATAAGAATTTCTTTGGCAAGACAGATAAGTAAATCATTGTGTGATTCCGATAACACAATCCATGCCTATGAGTTGTCGGATGAAAGCATAAAATCATTTATGGGCGGCAAAAATACCGATGATAAAGTTATCAGAATTGAGAGTAATAAAATCGAGGATATTATTAATAAGCTGAAATCAAAAGTTAATGAATTCAGCCCCGAAGCAAAAGAAGTTATTCTTATTGCACCTATGAAATTGCGACATATTATATATCTGATTCTGTCTCAGATGATGCCAAACATAAGAGTCATTGCAAGGGAAGAGCTTTTATTTGAATATCCGCTGCAAATTATAAGTATGATATAAATTTAAGGCTTATTTATAGAAGTTTTGTGCCATACAGCTGTTTATGGATCTTTTTAAATTCATTAATCGGACATTCATCTGATTTTTCATATTCTGACATCTGATTTTGTCTGCAATAATGTTAAAATCCATATCTGATAACGAATTGTATCTGACAGTTGCGGGTACAAACTCTCTTGCTACGCAAGATTTGCCTGTTATACTTGAATTAAACCCAATAGGTGATATTTGCATCAGTTTTTCCTTAGTTAACAATATAGAATTATATCATATATTGTTTTTTTTTGAAGTTAACCTTACGAATAATTTAAAACTCGTAAAGGATATTATTGCTTTTTTCTAACCGTATATTAATAAATATTAAGTTTATTATAAATAAATTGGAACGTCAATAATAAATGTAACGGGGCCGTCATTTAATAAATCGACTTCCATGTGAGCTCCAAATACACCTGTTTTAACCGAAAGGGATTTTTCTTTTAATTTGGTTATGAAATATTCATAAACTTCGATTGCTTCATCGGGTTTCATCGCATTATCAAAGCTCGGCCTTGTTCCTTTTTTAACATCGGCACATAAAGTAAACTGTGAAACAACAAGAATTGAGCCGTTAACATCTTGAAGCGATAAATTCATTTTGTCGTTCTCATCGGGAAAACATCTTAAAACCGAAAGTTTATTTGCAAGCCAATCGGCTTGATTTTTGTTATCGCCTTTTTCTGCGCCAAACAGCACCAAAAATCCCTTATCTATTGAGCTGAATAAATTACCGTCAATAGAAACTTTTGCCCGCTTTACTTTCTGAACGACCGCTTTCATTATTTAAACGCTATAACTTCTATTTCAACTAAAGCACCTTTAGGTAATGTTTTTACTGCCACGCAAGAACGTGCAGGTTTTGATATAAATGCTTTTTCATATAATGAATTGAATAGTGCAAAATCGTTAATATCGGCAAGAAAACATGTTGTTTTAACAACGTGTTCATAAGTAAATCCTGCTTCCTCCAAAAGAGCTTTAATATTTTTGAGAATTAAATCAGTTTGTTTTTCTATATTTCCGCCGATAAATTCATTTGTTTCGGGATTTATTGCTATTTGTCCCGAGCAATACAGAGTATTTCCGCATAAATATGCTTGTGAATACGGTCCTATTGCCTTTGGAGCTTTATCTGTTGATATTATTTTACTGTTCGTCATTGTTATCAATCTCTCCGAGTTTATTTTGAATTGCTTCTTCAACGTTATCAACTATTGCATCTTCAGGTGCTGTCCCTTCTTTTGTATCCGTTACAACAATTTTATTAACGGCAACAACGGAATCGTTTTCCATTAAGTTTTGTATTTTAACACCCGTAGCAGGTCTGCCTTGTCTTGAGATATCTCCTGATTTTATTCTTGATACAATACCGTTTTGAGTTACAACCATAATTTCATCATCTTCTTCTACAACGGTTAAAGCAACCAATCTTGAAGCAGTGGACTTAAATTTAGTAGCAATCAAACCTATACCGCCTCTATTTTGAGTTCTGAACTCGGAAACTTTAGAGCGTTTTCCAAATCCGTCGGAGGTTACAACCAACATATCAGCATCAAATCCCCTGGGAATTATATCACATCCGATTATTGTATCTCCCGTTCTTAATTTCATTGAGTTAACGCCTCTTGCACTTCTGCCTAAAGGTCTTAAATCATCAATAGCAAACCTTATTGCCATACCGCAGCTTGTTGCTATAAATACTTCATCGGTATTATTTGCTTGTTTAACCCAATTTAAAGAATCACCTTCTTCAAGTCCTATTGCTATTATTCCGTTCTTCCTTATTGTTGCGAAATTATCAAGACCGATTCTCTTAATGTAGCCTTTCTTTGTAAGCATTATCAAATTTGAATTCGGGTCAAAATTTGAAACGGGTACTACAGCCGTAATTTGTTCATCCTGACTTAAAGGCAGAACATTTATAATCGGCAGACCTTTTGCTTGTCTTGAGCCTTCGGGGAAGTCATATACATTCAAACTGTATACTAAACCTTTGGTCGAGAAGAATAATACTTTATCGTGCATCATTGCTGTAAAGAAATGACCTACATCATCATCTTCTTTAGTTTTTATTCCGCCTTTACCTCTCGTGGCTCTATTTTGACGTTCAAATGTATCAAGAGAAATACGTTTTATATAACCTTGTCTTGTAATAAATACAGCCATCGGAACATTAGGAGTTAAGTCCTCTATTGTCATTTCGTCAGCTTCGGGCAGAATTTGAGTTTTTCTGTCGTCTCCGTACTTTTCTTTATCCTCGTTCAATTCCGTCTTTATCAGGGCTAATACTTTATTTCTGTCTGCTAGCAGTTCTTCATATTCTTGAATTTTGTGTTTTAAATCATCATATTCGGCTTTAATTTTATCCTGTTCTAAGCCTGTTAAACGTCTTAACTGCATTTCAAGTATTGCATTTGCCTGATCGACATCTAAACCGAATTTTGACATTAAGCCTAATCTTGCATCATCCGTTGTTTTTGATTTCTTAATTAATTCAATAACATCATCCAAACTTGCAAGGGCAATTAATAAACCTTCCAATATATGAGCTCTTATTTTTGCCTTTTTTAAGAAGAAAAGAGTTCTTCTTGTAATAATTTCAACTCTGTGTTCAATAAATTCGTTAAGGACTTCAAGCAAATTCATTAACCTTGGCTGCTGTCCAACTAAAGCGAGCATATTAACACCAAAAGTAGCGGTTAATTGAGTATATTTATATAAATTATTTCTTACAACTTCAGGTTTGGCATCACGTTTTAATTCAATGACAATACGCATGCCTTCACGGTCGGATTCATCACGTATATCCGAAATACCGTCCATTTTTTTGTCACGAACCAATTCGGCTATTTTTGAAATAAGAATGGCTTTGTTAACCTGATAAGGAATTTCCGTAACAACAATAGCAGTTCTTGATTGTCTGCCTGCACCTGCGGGTAATTCTTCAAACGTGGAAACGGCAGACATTTTTATTGAGCCTCTGCCTGTTGTATATGCTTTTCTTATTTCCGATACGCCAATAATACTTGCACCCGTCGGGAAATCAGGGCCTTTAACATAGTGCATTAATTCTTCTACGGTTAAATTGGGGTTATCGATTAAAGCAATAGTTCCGTCAACGATTTCGCATAAATTATGCGGAGGAATGTTAGTTGCCATACCGACTGCAATACCTGAAACTCCGTTTAATAGAAGCATAGGCAGTCTTACAGGGAGTACGGAAGGTTCTTCAAGTGAACCGTCAAAGTTCGGAACGAAATCAACCGTTTCGCAGTCAATATCAGCGAGCATGGAGGTAGTAATTTTGTGCATTCTTGCTTCGGTGTACCTCATGGCGGCGGCGCCGTCGCCGTCTACGGAACCAAAGTTGCCATGCCCGTCAACTGTTAAATAACGGGTAGAGAAGTCTTGTGCCATACGAACCAAAGCTTCATAAACGGCAGTATCGCCGTGG
>CANQLK010000102.1 GCA_947624665.1 Candidatus Gastranaerophilales bacterium | reverse complement strand
TCATCGGTTCAAACAGACGAAGCCTTGACGTTGTTTCATTAAGTAAAATTACGAAGCTCCGTATATGTTCTCCAATTGCTCTTTTTTTATTTCAAAAATGTTTATAAATTAAATAATGGAGAATAAAAAAGCAATCGGCTTTAATTGCTTTTTTATTCTTCACTAATTTAGATTTAAAAAATTTTAAAATAAAAATCAAATAAAAAAATAATTTTAATTTAAGTCAGCTCTAATGGAGAATAATAGAAAATCTTATTGAAGAAACGGCAAGACGAGCACTGTTTGAACGGAGCAATACAAAGCGAATTATTGAGCCGTCAGGCAAAATCAATGAGCCTGTATTTGAAGCGGAGCGAGTTTGCGAGTCTTTGCTGAAATTTAGATTTTCATTATTCGTAATTCGAAGCTGACGTGATTAAATTATTTTTTAATATTAAATAAAAAAGAGAAATTGGATAACGGATACTACGCTTCTATTTTACTAAATTCAACTAAAGGCTTCGTAACACCTACACTTCGTTACGGATACAGGCTCACACGCTTCGCTTTAGCTTAGCGGTTCGCTTTGTATCGTCGATTACATCGGTTCAAACAGACGAAGCCTCGTCGTTGTTTCATTAAGTAAACTTACGAAGCTCCGTATATGTTCTCCAATTCCTCTTTTTTTATTTCAAAAATGTTTATAAATTAAATAATGGAGAATAAAAAAGCAATCGGCTTTAATTGCTTTTTTATTCTTCACTAATTTTGAATTAGAAAAAAATTAAAAATATAGTTGAATTATTAATAATTTACCTGTATAATATCTCTATGGATAAAAAATTAGATTTGTATTACGAAAATCAAAAAGACAGCTCAAAGCTCATTTACACCCTCGGGATTTTATGGGCTCAAATCGTATCAAAACTTGATAATATTCTTGCTCAGGCTAATCTTAATACTTCAAAATTTAATATTTTAATGATTATAAAACATATCGGCAAAGAACAAGGTATTCAGCAGAATGAAATATCTAAAAGATTATTAGTTACTGCCTCAAATATAACTAAATTACTTGATAAGCTCGAAAAAGACGGAATGATAACCAGAAACGCCAAAGAAAACGACAGGAGAGTTAAGCTTATTAAAATTACCGATTTCGCCTCTAAGCTTTTAGATGATATTTACCCCTCTTATCAGCAAGAAATTGAAAAAATTACACAAAACATGCAAAATTCCGATGTTCAGCTTTTAAATCAAAAATTAGTTGAATGGTTAACTATTATTAAATAATGTAAAATTTTTTGGAATATTTATTGAATGGTTAATTATTTAGTGATAAACTAATAATGTGTTCTCCGAAACGAAAGGAATAGCGTATATGTTTAACTTAGGAAAAAGCTTATATTTTAAATTCTCTGCAATAGGCGGGGTTATATATTCACTGTTTATTTTTATCATTTTTTATACGGCTGCGATAGGTAAAGGGCAAGAACTAAGCAAAATTGGTGATTTTATATTTTTGCATACACTACCGCATTTCTGGGGAATATTTTGTTTCGTTTTTATAGTTTTAATTCCCGTAATGTTGTTAATAGCTTATTTAGCACCTATTGTATTAGGGGCAGATTTTATTTTCTTCAAAAAAATCCAATCGGGTAAAGGGATTAAAAATCCTGTTTTATTCACCTTGATGACAATATTTTTCTCAATTTTTCAATTAATTATTATCTTTTTCTTTATTCATTTTATAAAAACATATCATCATATCAGTATGTATATAAGTTTATCAATACCCATATTGGCATATATTTATTATTTTATCACAACGAAAATAGAACAGAATAAAATTAAATCAGCTGAAAAAGAACAAGAACAGAATGAAGTATTTTGCGAAAATGAAAATGAATATAATCAAAAGAAAGACTGGTCATTATGGCTTGAAGATTCTTTGTTCTTTAATATCGGTTTATTTTTAGGTTATACCTATTTAGTTTTGGCAATTATAGCGGTTATAATATATTTTACATTACCTTTATTATATCTTATGAGTTATTTTGTTCCCGGCTTGGGATATTTATTAGTACGTGTTGTCAATACTTCTTGGCTGTTTATAACGGTTCAGACAATATTTTTAATTGATATAGTTATATTTTTATTTGAACTTATTTTTTCAAAGAAAACATTTGATAAAGAAAAGAAATTAGATAATAAAATTTTTACGATTAATATATTTGCTTTTATAATATTTGTTTTGATATCTGTAGGCTGTATGGCTTTATTAACTAAAACTGATTATAAGTATTTTTGGTTTAAAAAATCCCCCGAAGTTAAAGTAATATCCCAAAATAATATTCAAAGAAGGACACAACCCCTATTAACATTGTTAAAAGACGGAAATGTATTAATTTCAGGCGGTTTTTCCTCTGACGGTTATTCAAAGCGACTTGAAATATGCAATCCAAAAAACCAAGAATGTAAGTTTGTCGGAAATACAAATATAGAACGAAGCGTTTTTGCAGAAAGCACCATTTTATTGGACGACGGAAGGGTATTTATGACTCATGGCAATAAATATAGTGAAATTTTTAATCCCGAAACCGAAGAAACTGCTTTAATAAAGATATACTGATTTATTCATATTAAAAAGGAAACTGATAAAATGAAAAAATATAATGTAATATTTACGGGCGGTTCGGTCAGAGGTCTAAGCTTTATAGGTGTTCTTAAAGCATTGGAAGAACTTGAAATATCACCTGTTACATATACAGGTTCTTCCATAGGTGCTATATTTATGATGTTTTATGCACTGGGCTTATCTTCTGATGATATAAAAAAAGAAATAAATACTCTTGATTTAAGAACGCTTTTTACGGATGTCAATTTCCAAATCTTTAATAATTTAGCATTTAGCAGGGGTAAAAAATATTTGAATTGGCTAAGATGTAAAATAGAACAGTATTACTATAAGCAAGATTATAAAAAGGGGGAAATACCTCCTGTATGTTTTAAAGATTTAGATAAAGATATATTTATAACGGCAGTAGAACTTGAAACATCACAAGTCAAAGTTTTCTCAAAATATACAACTCCCAAAATGGAAATAGCAGCTGCATTAAGAGCATCTTCCTCTATGCCGGGACTTTTAATTCCGTATGAATATAACGGCAGACATTTGATTGACGGAGATATTGCAAGAGGCTGCCCTATTTGGAAATCAATTAATTATTTATCCGAAAATAAAAATAAAATTCTTGAATTTAGAATAACAGGCGGAAACACGAATAAAATATCTAAAAATCCGATAAAAATGATAAATGCCATTGTTAATTCCGCAGCATTTATTATTGATGATGAAGCCTGTCAAGAATACAAAAATGATTTAAGAGAAATTATACGTGTTGATGTTTTTGATGTTCAATTTACGGACTTCAATCTTTCATCAAAGAAAAAAGAAATGATATACAAAGCAGGCTACGAAAGCACAATGAAATATTTTAACTGCCATAATTGCTAAAAGATAAAAATGTATTACAAAATACAAAATCAATTAATATTTTTAATGTAAAGTTCTTCAATTAAAACAACCACGGTAGCTGCGATAGCAGGTGCAAACAGAACTCCTATTATACCGATATATTTAGCTGTTATTAATAAGAACAAATAAATAATAAGCGGATGTAAATTCAAAAATTTACTGAACACAAAAGGTCTTACGAAATTATTTTCGGCAAGTTGGGCGACTGCGAATACCGCAATAACAGAAAAGATAACTAAAGATCCCGATTTAAAAGTTACAAGCAATGCAATAATTAAAGCTATTGCAGGCCCTATAACGGGAACTAAATCAAGAACGGAAGTAATTAAGCCTATTAATATCGCATAATCGACTCTAAAAAGAGCAAGACCAATAGCCATTATAATTCCGACACTTGCCATAGTTGCAATTTGAGCAATTACGTATCCGCCGATTTTATCTGATATACTTTCTATTATTTCCGAAGCCCTTGACTTCATATTAGACGGAAACAGGCTTAAATATGTTTTTCTTACAGTATCCTTATCTGCCATAAAGTAAAATGTAATAATTATGGATATTACAAGATAAATTAATCCCGTACCTATGTTTTTACCAATGCTTATAGAGCTGTTTAATAACTTAGAAGTCAATTCGGAAGCGGATGAAGCAAAGCTTGAAAAATCCAAATTAGTAATCTGCAATTTATTAGCAAGAGCATTATTCTCAAAATAAGATTTTATAAGCTCTCCATGCAAAGGCAGAGCTTCCGTAAATGATTTTATTTCGTGTATTCCCATTACAAGCAGCGGAACAAAAAATGCACATATAACAACTAACATACCTGTTAAAACAATAGCGGCAGACAGATTTCGGTTAAGTTTTTCTGATAATTTATCAACCATAGGATTAAGTGAACATGCAATTACGTAAGAAGCAAAAAACATTATTGCAATATCTTGAATTTTAAAAATAAATATTAAAAAAAGAATGGCTATAATAATGAAAATAACATTTTTTGCAGTCATATATTTTTGAAAAAAAACGTTAAACATAAATCTCTCCTATGTTGAATAAATTATAATATAAAACGCATAAAAAAATAACCTCCTTCTTTAGTGAAGGAGGTTATTTAAAAAATTAAAATTATTGAAACATAAAATGTCTAATCCAAATGTAAACAGAAGATAAGGCAAGTGAGATAAATACAACAACAATACCATACTTCATAAACTGTAAGAATTTAATCGTGTAACCGTTTTTAGCTGCATTTTCCGAAACAATAACGTTTGCTGCGGCACCTATAATGGTAAGATTACCGCCAAGACAAGCACCTAAAGACAAGCACCACCACATAGGAATAACGAAATCTCTGCCTTTTTCAAGTTCAATTTCATGAATCATAGGCGCCATTGTAGCAGTATAAGGGATGTTATCTATAATACCCGATAATATACCTGAAGCCCAAAGAATAACAAAGGAAGCTATTTTTTGTGAACCTGCGGTTATTTTAAGCAGCCAATCAGCCATTAACTTTATACCGCCTGCCGCTTCAAAAGCTCCGATTATTATAAACAAGCCTATAAAGAAAAATATTGTGTTCCATTCAACTTGTTTAAACATTTCTTCAGGTTTTTCAAACAGCAATAAAACACTTGCACCAATGAATGCGATTATACAAGTAGCAATATGAGTTATGTCATGGGTCAAAAATCCCAATATCACCAAAGCTAAAACGGTCATGCTCCTTTTTAAAAGAGAATAATCCGTAATGGTTTTAGAGTTATCAATTTCTTGGATTTTAGCCATTTTTTCTTCGGTCGTAACCAGTTGTTTTCTAAAACAAAGGTATAAGAATGCGAGCGAAGAAATCATAATGATTGTACAAATGACGGTAAGTTCGGATATAAAGTCCATAAAAGAGAGGTTGCCTGCACTTCCGATAATAATGTTAGGCGGGTCACCTATTAATGTAGCAGTACCGCCGATATTGGAAGCGAAAATCTCTGTTATCAAAAGAGGGATTGGCGTTATTTCAAGCTGTTTAGCAACAACAAAAGTAATCGGCATAATAAGAATTACGGTAGTAACGTTATCTAAGAATGCCGAAAGTACTGCCGTAAAAAATGCGAGTGCGACCAGAACCAATATCGGTTTGCCTTTAGTAAACTTTAAAAGTTCTATGGCAATCCATTTAAATACTCCGCACCTTGTTGTTATATTAACTATAATCATCATAGAAACAAGCAGGAATATAACGTTGAAATCAACGAAGTTAATAAAATAGTGTTCGTTTAGTGCTGATTCTGCAATTTTATCCTGACTAACCAAACCTGAAAATACAACAATAGAAGCACCAAGCAAAGCTATAGTAACTTTAGGTATTTTCTCAAGGGCGATTAGTATGTAAGCAATAATTAGAATTCCGGCAGAAACAGCTATTGAATGATTTTGAACTAATTCATAAAAATGTTCCATACTCTACCTTTCTGTAAGCTAATGTAAATATCAAGTAATATCATAACAAAAACAAAGCTAAAAAATAAAAATAAAATAGTGCCGATTTTAATTTCTATGATAGAATAGAGATGTGATAATTTTCGAAGTGGCACTCAGAGGGCGAGAAAGGTACAGTGTACCTTTCGAGGAGAGGGGTTTGAGAGAAACGAAAACCTTCCGCCACAAACGGCTTATCACCAAACTGACAATTGAATACAAAGAAATGATGTCGAAGTGGCACTCTGCCGACGAGAAAGGTACAGTGTACCTTTCGAGGAGAGGGGTTTGAGAGAAACGAAAACCTTCCGCCACAAACGGCTTATCAC